>JAZQMR010000064.1:0-1842 GCA_045543505.1 Acutalibacteraceae bacterium
AACAAAACAGCTCATCGATTGGGAGTGTGGCGCGCGAAATGCTGAAACATTTAGAAAAATGTACGAGCGATTGAAAAAGTGGAACGTCCAGGTCTTTTTTTGCGATCGATACACTGTTTATCGTGATTTTATACCACTGAGATGTCTAATTCAAACAAAATCAGAAACACATTTGATCGAAAGTAACAACTTTCCTCAAAGACACTGGTTTGCAAGATTTAGACGTAAAACTTGCTGTGTTTCCCGCTCCATCGAAATGATTGATTTGACGATGTTCCTTTACGCGGCCTTTCATGTCAATAAATCTATCGATATAGTTATTTAGCCAACACCCCATAATTTTACACTGTATATCTGATTTTAGCAATGCCAAAATAGAAATGCTCTGGTTTTTATGTCTAAATGACATTTGCCAGAGCTTCTAATATATAACCTATGCGGCCAAGTTTGCTTTAGCTTTATGCAAATACTCAAGTGAGTTATAAACTTTAGGATTACCCTTTAGTTTTGCTACATACTTTTCCATACTGTAGTCATAAATATCATTTTTATCATGTGCATGGAAATCAGCCATCGTTCTCTTTAGTTCATCGGTATGGTCAGCAAGACCACGATTTTTCTTCTTTACGTACTCGCTTTGAGACTTGCAAAAATAGTGGTTCATTCTCAATTTCTTGTACTTGCAATTTTCGTTGAAAGCCCCTGGTACTTTTTCGCCGTCTTCATTTACACAATAATAACCATTACTATAACTAAAAGAATGGGGATCCAATGGTTGGACAGCTTTTCTTGGGTTACATATGGTCTTTATATGCCTGTTTGCCACAAAGTTGTCGATTGCCCTATACTTGTAATTTTCTGTTACCAAACCGTCTGGTTTATCAACTAAGCCAGATGAGCCATAAACTAACCAATTAACGCCGACGGCTGCTATTTTATCATCCTTTTGCATTATTTCGTCTATAGCGTCTGTGATGGTGCTTTTTTCTACCGGCATAACAAACTCATCCAGATCCACGAACCCCATATATTTGGTTTTGTCTTTGTAGTTGTCGACTGCTTCTTTGTAAACGATCAATTGCTGTCCTTTGCCTGGCTGATATTTGTACACAACTTCGCCACTATTGATGTAATCCTGCAAAATGTCTTTCAGATTGTCTGTACTTTCGTTGTCGTAAATATAAAACTTTGTAACGCCAACGAGTTTGTGAAACTCTATCCATTCTCGTATATAGGGCCCCTCATTTTTTGCGATAGCCACAAACGACAATTCATCTTCGTACTTTTGGTTCCCTGCGTTAACTGCGAGCAAATCTGATTCAAAAGTATCAGAATCAGTAGTGATTTCCAAGTTGATAGGGTTAGCGTTTTCAATTGATGCTGGATACTTATTAAAACAAGAAAAACCAGCAACTGCGACCACCAAGACAACACAGAACCAAAAAGCTTTTTTAGATAAAATTTTTTTGAACATCACGAGGCCTCCACAAATTTGAGTTTTTATACACTTTACAAGTTTAAATTATTTTAGCGGCATAATTCTAAATTGTCAAAAAACCTTCCTCCTCAGAATAAAATCGCAAACAATTTGTATTGTTATATTCACCAAGCTTCGCACGCGACTCGGTCGGCACGACCACGCGCTCTTCACTTGATAACTCCAAAATGGCTTGGTGCGCAGCTTTCAGCTCATCAAAATAGAGGCATTGCTAAATTTTCATACATTCGATAAAATCCCTATGCATAAACAGCAAAAGAGAGTACTTAATCATCTGCAGACTCTTCGAATAGCAGTAGGTTTTTCGGGCAAATCGTGCAAGATAGTGACGCAACAACCGGTTC
>JAZQMR010000065.1:0-5213 GCA_045543505.1 Acutalibacteraceae bacterium
CCATTGGATGAGATAATATTGCAATGTAGCGAATTATAAAGTAGTGGCCGCCGTGCGCATCTGGGCGCCGCGAGGCGCCGAAGCCCACGAAGGGTCCTTCGGCCAGCCCAAAGCTCAACTTTGTTGAGCTTTGGGCCACAAAGAAAATAAAAATTTATTTTCTTTGGCCTCGCGGCCCGCGGCGAGCTGCTAAAAAAGCTCTAAACTAGGGCATTTTAAATTATAAAAAGGGTGGTCGTATGAAAAAGTGGAGCTTTCTATTGAGTGTGTGTCTTTTCTTGACTTGTCTTACCGGGTGCACAAGCTTGCAATCTAGTACGGCAGAACCCAGCAACATTTCCGCCACTAGCGTTGAAGTAAGTCCTTCCAAGAGCGACGCACCAGTTGTATCTATAAACAAAGAAAATTTGCTACCGGGCCTTAAAAAGATAGTCGAAAAAGGAGTGCTCACCGTCGCTATGCTAAATAGCGAGACGCCTGTCTTTTGCGAGAATCAAAGCGATGGCTCTGTTGCTGGAATAGACGTTAACTTGGCGCAGGGACTTGCCAACAGTTTGGGCATTACCTTGACGATAAACCGCGAGAGCAGCACTTACGATGAGTTGACCGATCTTCTGATGCGAGGCGCTGTAGATTTGGTTATCTCGACGTACAGCCTGACGACCGAACGCGCTGCGTGTGTAAGCATCTCCAATCCGTACCTAACGACGAGGATTGGCGTGATGGTCAACAAGCAAGAACTGGTTAAGAATCGCATTGAGAAAAATCCAATTGACTACATGAAGAGCAATAATATCAAGCTTGCCGCCATAAGGCATTCTGCGCACGTAAGCATGTTGCCGGAGATGTTCCCGCAAGCTCAAGTCGTAGAGATGGACAGCTATGAGGAGATGTATAACGCCGTCAGAAGTGGCGAGATTTTTGGCTATGTTTGCGGTGAGATGCGACTCTTGTGCGACTATTATGAGGACGAAACTCTGCCGTTGTACACGCAAGTTTTTGCCTTCTCTGACGCTCCAGATAACTATTGCGTAGGCGTTGCTCCAGACAATATGGACCTACTCTCTTTTGTGAATTCTTACCTTGAGTCCTCAAAAACTATCACCGTTAAGGATTTTGAGAAAAAGCTTAAAGAAAAATCAGCCTCGGCAAAGGAGTGATTATTTTGAAGAAACTTGCGCAAAATCCATTGGTTTTGCTTGCCAGCATTGCAGCTGGAATTCTTTTTGGCGCGTTCGTACCCAGCGCAACAGTCTTTTTAACGCCGATAAATAACATCTACACTTCGCTTTTGCAAGTGACATCCGTTCCAGTCATCATCGCGGCAATTACTGTCAGCATAAAGAAAATCACTCAAAAAGAGTTTCGTGGCACCTTAAAGAAATGGCTGCTCGTATCACTAGTAACCGCCCTTCTAGCATCGGCCATTGGAGTGGCAACTTCCGTCGGTCTCACTGAATTTCTCGCGCCTAGCGACGAAGCTATGGTTTCCTTGACGACGGCAAAAAATAACCTTAACAACCAGGAAATTAGCGACTCCTTCTCTGAGCTGACGATTTACGAGAGCAATAATATTTCTAATGATAATCCTTTTTCATTTGTGGATTTCCTAATTACGATGGTGCCTCAAAATATTTTCGAGTCGCTTTCAGACAACAGCACGCTTCAAATATTCATATTCTTTATCATTCTTGGAATTATGCTTAATTTCATCGACGACAAACACTCCGAGCAAATCGTCAACCTGCTCGACGGGATTCTCATGGCGCTGAGTCATTTTATCGATATCCTTTTGCTTTTCTTGCCGTTCTCTGTATTTATCGCGATGACAACTCTATTCGCGAATGGCAACACAATAAGCATTCTCGACTCGATCATCGACTTCATAATTGTGAATTACATCGCGATGTTCGCCTTAATTGCGGTGTCTCTCGTCGTGATTCTCTTGTGCACGAAGACCTCTCTCAAGCAACATCTAAGCGCGATGAAGCGGACTTTCTTCGTATCCATCGGCACAAATACTCGCACGGCCGTCATTCCTTTTACCATCGAGGATTCCGTTAAAACGATGAACTCCGACAAGACGACGCTCAACTCGTTGCTCCCGATAGGCTCGTTTTTGTGCCCGAATGGAACCATTTTGTCGTCGACAATTTTAGCGGTCTACGCGCTCATAATCTACAATCAACCGTTCACAATCAACACGTTAGTTGTCGTCGCGGTGGGAGCCATCTTGTTCTCCATGTCCAAGTCGGGCGGCGCCAGCACGGCCGCAATTTTGACCATGATGCTCCAGCCCTTGGCGATTCCATCCGAGATAATGGCGATAATTTTGACGTCTGCATCGCAATTTTACTCAGGCATCTCAACTTTTACCGACGTCTACTCGAACCTAGCCGTCGCAACACTCGTGAGCCCGAGAAATAAGCAAAGGGCGGCGTAAGCTCAACCCTGCTAACATTCCAAAACCTTCATCGTGGCTATGGTTATGTCGTCGTCGAAAGTTTTATTTGATGCATCGTTTTCTTTCGATAACGTCCCGTTAGCAAGTTGTTCAAAAGAAATGATTCACGGCCTTTTTTCTACAGAAAATCAAGACCAAAAACAATATGTCTGTTTTAACGGCTCTTCCGAAGAAATAAAAGAACAAATCGCAACGCACTACCTCAACAGCGAAATTAAAAATCTTTTAGAAAAAAACTATTCAGCTAAAAAAATTCTTAGAAATAAAAAATCTATTTTTAACAACATAAAGAAAAAAATCATTCAAGACGCTCTCGAGGTCCGCATTCCGACGCATGTCGCTGTAGATAAGAGGGAGAAGGTTAACTTAGAGTAAAACAAAAAAGAAAGGAATGGTTTTATGTGCAACAAAAAAGATGTTGTCAAGAAAGTTTATGAAGACATTTTGAAGGATAAAAAGATCTTCGATAGGCTAAAAAGCGAGCTAAGCAATAAAACTCAGCTCGATGAAGCCTTCATTTGCAAACATATTTTGCCTTTGGCGCAAAATATTGACCCTGAAATTACTTGGCAAGACATCTTAGCCTACGAAAAAGAGGCGCTTACTCAACCAAAAAAAATAAGCCTAACTGACCTAGAGAATTTCTCAGGCGGCAAAGCTTCTAACGTCTTGCTGAGCTGCGGCCTGCTCGCATTAATGGGATTTTCGGGCCTCGCCGCTAGCAATGTAGCCTCGGCAGACTTTATCGAGTTCACGAAAACGAAGGAGTATTCCGACTACAATACCTACTTAAGCAAAGGCGACGACGCCCCTACAGAAGAAAGAGAAAAATACAAGTTTGTCACCCTGGGCGAAGTACCTTTTTACTTACAGGCTGACCATCTAGTTGATGGGCTTCTCTGGTTTAGATCTCCCGACGAAAACAAAGCCTTTTTCGTCATGGATCGGAGGTTCGAAAACAAAAACGCTGTCTATACTTACTCCTCTGACGGACCATCTCAACTAAATTTAGCAGAAAAAGAGAACTCGATAAACAAGCCATCTTTTGAGGAAATTCAAAAACAAGAATTTAAGCTTTTCAACATAACCGAACTCAAAGGCTACCTGCAAGAAAGTTTTCTCGACGCAGATAAAACAAAATTTAACCCGATAACACACAAGGACTCACAAACCCTGCAACTTGTCGACGATAACCCTTTGTATAATTTCTCTCGGTTTTACAATGAGAATTTTCAGTTTGATGATAATAAAAGAGGCAAAATGAAAGGGCTCGTCACTATGAATATCGGCACAAAAAGCAGCGACAACGCGGAATCTTTCTCTAAAAATGAAATCGTTACATCAGGCACACTTCAAACAGAAAACAGCCAAAAAGAAGCCGCAAAAAAAGCTATCTCCAGCCGAGTAATCTTTAACACATTAGATTGGGATAAAAAATTAGAAAAAAACAACGACCATCTTGATTTTGCAAAAAAGTTAAAAGAAGAACTAAAAAAGAAAATTTCCTGGAAAATCGCACATAGGACTACTGTCAAAAATCCAGGCTTTTTTACAATCGAAAGCGCAGAAACATTACGAAAAAATAATCCCACAAAAAACAGCAACACATATGAACTAGATTTCAAAAACTTAAGGAATACCGGCTTTACCTTTTTTACATTGCAACCAAAAACTGATGAACCTGCTATTCCTGGGTTCTTTCTGGATGAAGAAAGTCTTTCTGAAGCCGTCTTTGATTTCAAAAATATCCCTCTTGCCAGCTGTTCAACCGAAATGATGGGGGCGTCCTCTACAAACAAAATATCCTGTTTTAACGGAACCTCTGAAGAAATAAAAGACCAACTTCTCATTTTCTACATCAACGAACGTTACAATGATCTTAGCGATAAAAGCGACTTTAATGAATCGAATTTAGCTGACCACATAGAAGAAATTATCGAAACTATGCAAATGGATACTCTAGAAGTCCGCATCCCGACGCACGTCGCTGTAGATAAGTGGGAAGAGGTTAACTTAGAATAAAAAAGCAATCCTCACCGCAGGAGCTTCATTTCGGCGACCATGTCCTCTGCTTTGAAGAGGCTCGTGCCGGCAACGCAGATATCCACGCCAGCGGCGGCCGCGACTTTAACCGTAGACTCGTTTATGCCGCCGTCGACTTCTATTAAAGTCTGCAGGCCGCGCGCGTCGATCTCTGCTCGCAGGCGCTTGACTTTCTCCATCATCTCGGGCATGAAGGCTTGTCCGCCAAACCCAGGCTCAACGGTCATCACGAGCACTATGTCGAGCTGCTCGAGATAGGGAAATACGACCTCATCTGGCGTGCCTGGCTTTATCGAGAGGCCAGTCTCCTTGCCAAGCGACTTTATTTGCCTTATCGTGCCGGAGATGTCCTTCTCGGCCTCGGCGTGGAACGTTATTATGTCTGCACCCGCCTCCACGAAGGCCTCGATGTAGCGCGATGGCTCGGTTATCATCAGGTGCACGTCAAACGGCACCCCCGTGTAAGGCCGGATGGCTCTCACGACCGGCGGGCCCAGCGTGATGTTCCGCACGAACACGCCATCCATCACGTCCACGTGAATGTAATCTGCGCCCGCCTCCGTCACGCGCTGTATCTCCTCGCCCAACCTCGCAAAATCACTCGCCAATATCGATGGTGCAATCTTCATGCCAACGCCTCCATTTTTTATATCGTCGTCGAGAGAGAGAAACATCCTTGGACCGCTAGCGACGCCGCGAGGCGCCG
>JAZQMR010000066.1:0-2586 GCA_045543505.1 Acutalibacteraceae bacterium
GACCGCTTGGCCTCCGACTTATGCTCTTGCAAGTTATGGCCCTCGCCGGGGATGTAGGAACTGACCTCGATACCATTTGAGAGACGAACCCTTGCAATTTTTCTAAGTGCCGAGTTAGGTTTTTTCGGGGTAGCGGTCTTAACAGCGGTACAGACGCCACGTTTTTGCGGGGATGTTTGATTGATAGCCTCACGTTTTTTGGAGTTCCATCCCTTCAAGAGCGCAGGAGCCTTATACTTTTTCTCTGCGACCTCACGGCCCTTTCGAACTAACTGATTAAAGGTTGGCATATTACACCTCCTCCACATAAAATTATATGTTAAAAGCCCAATCCAACTAATAGTGTAGGCTTTTTAACCAAAGTTTAAACACGAAGTTTAACCATTCGTGACATTGCCGATGCCACATAGACAGCTGTGATTCTCATAAATAGCAAAAATGAACCAGCCGTTTATGAAGCCTTCCATGCGAGCGATTTTGCTCGACAACGGCGCGCACACCACAGATCAGTAGCACCATCATAAACTTGATTCTTACAAACAGCAAAAATGAACCAGCCGTTTATGAAACCCTGCAATGCGAGCGATTTTACTCGACAACGGCACGCGCCGAAGCCAAGCAATGTCCTATTCGTGCAAGTGGAGCTGAAAAACAACGCAAACCACCACATGGATGATTTGCGCATAGATCTTCCACAATATAGGATTGTACCACAGCGAAGATTTTCCTGTCAAGAGGGGGCGCCGCCAAGAGTTAATGGTTAAGTTACTTCTTGCTGCCGCCGAAGAAGCCCCAGTTGAATGGGTTTAACATTCCTCCGAAGTAGCCAGCGTTCTGCGAAGTTGTTGTCGCGTTCGTTTCCTCACTAACTTCTCTTTCTACTCGATCCGGCACTGTAGCACGGTAGTAAGAATGCGTCGTTTGATGGTTGGCTAAAAATTCCTCGCACGCACGTCTAACAGCTTCTGGATCCATGGCACGCATAAGGTTCCTCAACGTACCATCGGCTGTTGATCTAATGGTAAAAGACGTTCTATTTTCAAGTCTAGCTGGAATGTTGTCGTCACACATTTGCAGACTTGACGGATTATACATATAGGTGGTACCACAACGCCAAATGTAGTTGTTGCCACTACTTCTGCCTTCATTGTTAAAAATTCCAACATCCTGGTCGCCATAAACTTCTATTCTGCCCTCATCATCTTTTACGGCAACAAAATTATCTCCATTGGTAATTCCTACACGCTCAATTCCGTTCAAGCTCGCCCAAAAATAGGTGTAGTTACTAGTGGCGCTATCGTCTTGCACCTCTACACCCTTTTTGTCGATTATTATAAACGGCTTGCCGGGCTTTTTTTGCTGCGCATTCGCAATTAAGCTAAGGTTGCCTGCATTTCCTACTCCGACTGTTACTGCGGTCAATCCTAATGCTACAATCTTTTTTGTTGCACTGTTGCACGCAGCCTTCACTACATCGATTTTGTTTTTTTTGCATAAGCAATTTCTCCTTTGATATAAAATTATATTTTCATATTAGCAACTCTTCACAACTTCGTCAACTAAATTTACAGCAAAGCTTTTAATTTGAATTTGTTAGCTTTTCACTATATTCACAACAAAAAAAAACAACGCAAACCACCACATGGATGGCTTGCGCATAGTCCTTCCATAATATGGAATCGCACCTCAGCAAGGTTTTTCCTGTCAAGTGGCCTTTGCCCTAATTTAGGACCGCTACCTAAACCAGACTTTTCTTAGTCTCTTTTGTCGTGAAAATGGCCCTTCATGCAACCGCCAAACCAGTTGAATGGATTTAGCATAACCAAGAAACCGGAACCATGTGTGGTTGTAGTGTTTGTTTCCTCTCGAATTTCCCTTCTCTCTAGAAAATCGCGACAGACCATACGCACTCTCATGTCTTGAGGACAGATGGCATTCAGCAAATTTCGTAGCGTACTTTCTGCATCTGACTCTATGTCAAAAGCTATTCCATCACTTTGAAGGATAACCGGAACCCCCTCATCATCTGCGACCGAAATTGAAATCGTCGCTGGATAATGAGGGTAAACCCGTCCTGGACGATAAATCGAGGTGCGACCCTCAGCGTTTTCTTCATTTTCTTCTTCACCAAGACAAACGTTTACTTCACCATTAATATTTAAGCGATTTCTCTTGCTGTCGTACACTACGCTTACCGTTTTTCCATCTTTCGTTTCAAACGTTTTGTTAAAGCCAGGCTCATGCTGCGCATTAACAACTACTCCACCCCCACTAACAGCCAGCGCAAGGCCTAGTACTGCCAACTTCTTCGCTGCGTTGTTGCACACAGCCTTCACCACATCGATTTTGTTTTTTTGCATAAGCAATTTCTCCTTTAATATAAAACTACAATCTTATATTAGCACATAGTTCTAATTTTATCAACTGAATTTGCGACGCTATTTCAAGCTTGCACTCGTTAACTTCTCACTGTTCACAACAAAAAAACAACGCAAACCACCACATGGGTGATTTGCGCATAGACCTTCCACAATATAGGGTTGTCCCACAGCGAGGATTTTCCTGTCAAGGGGGCTCGCTCCGCCA
>JAZQMR010000067.1:0-4066 GCA_045543505.1 Acutalibacteraceae bacterium
GAGCCCAAAAAAATAATTTTTTTTTTTCTTTCTCCCCCGACCCCCACTTTTGTGGGCCCGGGGGGGGGCCGAAGCCCCTCCCGGGCCCTCCGGCGCCTCGCGGCGTCACTAGAGCTTGCTTCGAGCTATCACCAAAATTAAATTAAAAACACGCCTGACTAAAGCTCAGTTTTAGCGGGCGTGTTGATTTTTTTATTTTTAAATTTTCATAAATTAACATGTTTATAAATTCGCGCAAAGTAAAAAATAAAGTTGAGTAAAAATTTACTTAATTGGACTCAAATATAAAGCGTAAAATACGCCGGGAGGTGAGTGCGACTCAGGAAAATGGCCTTGAAAACCTTAAAAGGAGAAGGAAATTAAAAATTTATCATAGAGAAAAAGGAGAAATTATTATGAACTTTAAAACTGTGACGAAAAAAATGTTCGCAAGCGTTGGCGCTGTTGTATTTTTGTTTGCGGCCGTGTGCACACCAAGTGTAACCTACTCTGCGGAGCCGACCACTGTGAGAGTCTTGTCCGAAGTTGAGGGCCGCGCCTTTACGGAGCTAAGCGACGGACAAAGCTTAAATTATGCCTCGGAGGGTGGCCACAGAGACAGCACTGGCGCCGAGGGAGCTGGTCGAGGCGTGGTTTCTTACTCGAGGAATGGTAATAGGGCGGTCTTGACGCTGGATAACGTTGACGTTACGACGGATTCCGGCTTGATGAGCGCCTCGATTGGAAGTGGCGACTTAGACGTCGTATTGAGCGGTACCAACTCGATCACCTCGAACAAAACTGCCATTTTGACTTCCAGCAACAATATAAGATTTATCGGCTCGGGTACTCTCACCATTAGTCAAAACACCGAGAATAGCGCCATTTCGACGTTGTCTGGCGGAAATATCGAGTTCGCGACGGATTCAGATATAGCCATAAATCAAGCCGCCGCGGCCCCGGCGATAAACTCCTCGGGCAACCTTGCCGTGACTAGTGGTAACGTCAATGTTGTGCAAAGCGGCGCGTCTGAGGCGGTGGCGGTCGGCGGAAGTACCACGATTAGCGGCGGCGCCTTGAATATTACTCAAAACGCTGACGACAACGCCGTAAACACCGCTGGCGCCCTTAATATTGACTCTGGCCGCCTTGCGACGAGCAACACTGGCGCAACTGGTAACGGTTTGAATGTCGCTGGAGCTATCAATCTCACCGGCGGTATGGTTGAATCGGTTATCGGCGGCTCCTCAACGGGTATCCCGGTCTATGGCGGAGAGGCCATCACGATAAACGGCGCGAATGTTAGGGCGATTGGTGCTGCCGGAAGCACTCCGTATGGTATCTCTACGGCAGCCGGAAAAAATATCGTTATCCATCGTGGCAGCGTAGTCGAGGCTGTCGGTAACACCAACGCGATTAACCCGGCCAATTTGATCATCGACGACAGCGTGGATTGGGTGGCTTTAGCTGGTCAATCGGCGGATACGGCAGCTCGTCTAGCTGAGGTTAAGGGCAGCGACATCAAACGAGCCATAACGGACGGCGGTTATGACTTTGTTCGCCTGTATAACGAGATAGTTTTGCTCCCAAACGCCGTGACCTACGACCGAAATACTGCCGCAAGAGAGCACACAGAAATCACCGTCGTGCTTGGTCTAAACGGAAATATGCTCACGGAAATCGGCGAAGGCAACACCGCTCTACAAGTCGGTCGCGATTACGTCCTAAACTATAACGGCGCAGACTTGATTTCGGTCACGTTCCAGGTTCGAGAGTATCTCGAGACGCTAGCAGTTGGAACGCACATTCTGACCTTCAGATTCAACAACGGTACAACAGCAGACTTCGCCCTCAACGTGGTCGACACAAGTGTAGCGTAAATAAAAAACGAGGAGCAGCTCCGCGATATAGTGGAGCTGCCCTTATTGCTAAGAATTTAGTTTATACCTAAAAATACGCCGCAAAGGAAAACAACCAGCGTGCCGATGATGAACACATACTTCGACAGAGGGATGAACCACTTGCCGATGGCCGTTTTGCGGCCTTTGTTGATTTGCTCGAGGACAAACTCTGAGCGGCAAACCCAAAAGAACATCACTCCTGCGAGAAGTGCGCCAAGTGGAACCATGTAATCGGAGACAACATCCATCCACTTGCCGACCACTTCGCCGCTCTCGATGAATAGACTTATCGCGGCTGAAAGTAGGATGACAACAGTTGCGGCGCTTTTTCGAGAGAGCTTGAAGCGCATTTGGAAGACCTCGATTGGCACTTCGAATAGGTTGATTATCGAGGTTATCGCGGCGAATAATATCGCTACGAAGAAAACGGTCTCGAGGAGTAGGCCGAATGGCATCTTGGCGAAAACTTGGGGCATGGCAACGAACAGTAATGACGGGCCGGCTTGAGACTCTAGGCCGAATGAAAACATCGCAGGAATAATCGCGAGGGCCGCAACGACTCCGGCCAAAATGTCGAAAATGACTACATTCTTTGCGCAATTAACTATGTCCTCGTCGTCGCTGAGGTAGCTGCCATAAATTAACGTGCCAGAACCTGCTAGCGACAGCGAGAAAAATGCTTGCCCCAGTGCGTAAATCCAGGTTCTCGGAAGTAAAAATTGCTCGAAGTTGAAGCGGAACAGGTATGTATATCCCTTGAGTGCGTCGGGCAGCAGTGCTGCTTGAATGGCCAAGACGATAAACAAAATGAAAAACAGAGGCATTAACACTTTGTTGAGCCGCTCGATGCCGTTTGACACGCCGAAAATCATTATCAGCAGTACGATGAGAAATCCGACTAAATGGCTCGGCACATTGCCAAAGTTTCCGGAAATGTTCGAAAATAATGTTGTTGCACTTTGTGAGGCCAACTCACCAGCGAGACTTGCAAAGAAAAACCGGATTATCCAGCCAACCACAACCGAATAGCCAATAGCTATGCACAGCGAGCCAAAAGCCGGAATAAGGCCTAAAAACTTGCCAAAAGAACTGTTAAAGCGCATCTTTGTGGCCTTGGAAAAAGCGCCTATCGGGCCAGCCTTCATCGCCCGGCCAAAGGCCATCTCTCCAATGACACCGGAAAAACCAAGCAAAAGCGTGAAAATAATGTACTCGATGAGGAAAATCGCGCCGCCGTGTTGGCCAAGCCTGTACGGGAACATCCATATCGTTCCGATGCCGACAGCCGAGCCTACGCATGACCAAATAAAGCCCATTTTCGTTTTAAAGGTCTCGCGTGAGCTATTTTTTGCGACTTGTTTCGAATTCTCTGTCATATGTTGAGCGCCTCCATATGTTGAGCGCCTCCCGGATGGGTGAATTAAAAAATGGCTCCCGTGCGTAACACAGGAACCAATCCGTATGGTGGAGATAAGCGGGATCGAACCGCTGACCCCCTGCTTGCAAAGCAGGTGCTCTCCCAGCTGAGCTATATCCCCGTATTAAGACGCTATTAAATAAAAATGGTGGAGGTAAGCGGGATCGAACCGCTGACCCCCTGCTTGCAAAGCAGGTGCTCTCCCAGCTGAGCTATACCCCCATATCTAGTTCATCGCCGACAAGTAAGCCTTTTGGTGGAGATAAGCGGGATCGAACCGCTAACCTCTTGAATGCGATTCAAGCGCTCTCCCAATTGAGCTATACCCCCACAATGCATCGCCGACAAGTGAACCTCTTGGTGGAGATAAGCGGGATCGACCCGCTGACCTCTTGAATGCCATTCAAGCGCTCTCCCAGCTGAGCTATACCCCCAGGCTAAATTCACCGTCAATACCCTGCTATTATAGCATTAAAAAGTGTATATTGCAAGCGCTTTTTTATGTTTTTGGAAATTTTTCTTTGGTTTAAATTTTAGGATTGCCTTACTTAAAACTGCTTCTTGCCTTAGCGCGCGGGCCGCGAGGCCAAAGAAAATAGGCATTGCTAAATTCCGGTATGTGCAAGCGAAAACCCTGTAAAATCAAATTCTAAAAAACTGCATAAGTAGCCGTTTATTTTAACTTTTACCGTTTGTAAAAATCGCAGCCATGTATGCAACTTAGCAATGCCGAAAATTTTAAGAAGCGTTGCTAAAAACCGATACACAG
>JAZQMR010000068.1:0-3776 GCA_045543505.1 Acutalibacteraceae bacterium
ATGTGAGAGCTTCACGTGCGGAACCGCGGATGATCGGAATATCGTCGCCCGGGAAGTCGTATTGAGAAAGAAGATCTCTAACTTCCATTTCTACGAGGTCGAGGAGTTCGTCGTCATCAACGAGGTCACATTTGTTAAGGAATACAACGATTGCGGGAACGCCAACCTGTCTAGCAAGAAGGATGTGTTCACGAGTTTGTTGCATAGGTCCGTCTGTTGCAGCAACAACGAGGATAGCACCGTCCATTTGAGCCGCACCAGTAATCATGTTCTTGACGTAGTCGGCGTGGCCAGGGCAGTCAACGTGTGCATAGTGACGTGTCTCAGTTTGATACTCAACGTGTGACGTGTTAATTGTAATACCGCGCTCTCTTTCCTCAGGAGCCTTGTCGATATTAGCATAATCAACGAAGTCTGCAGATCCGCCGAGGTTCAACACCTTCGTGATAGCTGCCGTCAATGTCGTCTTACCATGGTCAACGTGACCAATGGTACCAATGTTTACATGAGGTTTATTTCTTTCAAATTTAGCCTTTGCCATTGGATTTCCTCCTTTTGATACATAAAAAGTAATAATTTAGATAATAAAAATGCCAATGTCTACATTTTATCAACTTGATAAATAAAAAGCAATATAAGTCGCCTTCGGTAGTGCCGTATGCAAAGCTTTTCGCATCGTTTCGGAGTTTAGATCAAACTCGTAGCTCCGCGCTGGCCGCGAGGCCAACGAAAATAAATTTTTTATTTTCGTTGTAACCCAGAGCCCAACTTCGTTGCGCTCTGGGTGGCCGAAGGCCCTTCGGGCCTTCGGCGCCTCGCGGCGCCCCAGGGCTAGCACCGGCACTACCTTGCCAGAGCTAATTCGACTTAGTCCTGTCGGAGATAATCTTCTCGGAGACAGACTTTGGAACTTCAGCGTAATGGCTTGGCTCCATGGTATATTGACCTCTACCTTGAGTTTTCGAACGCATGTCTGTGGCGTAACCGAACATCTCGGAGAGCGGCACGTGAGCGTTAATTCTCTGAGCACCGGAGACAGCCTCCATGCCTTGGATCATGCCGCGACGCGAGTTGATATCGCCGATAACGTCGCCCATGTACTCTTCAGGCACAGTCACGCAAACCTTCATAATCGGCTCCAAGAGAACCGGATCAGCCTTGCGCATAGCCTCTTTAAACGCCATAGAACCAGCGATTTTAAAGGCCATTTCAGAGGAGTCGACCTCGTGGTAGGAACCGTCATAGAGATCGACCTTCACGTCGACGACGTTGTAGCCGGCGAGAACACCGGAGAGCATAGCACCCTTGATACCCTGATCAACCGCAGGAATGTACTCCTTCGGGATGGCGCCACCAACGACCGAGTTAATGAACTCATATCCCTTAGTTGGGTTTGGCTCGATCTTAATCTTGACGTGACCGTATTGACCACGACCGCCGGATTGTCTAGCATACTTCTGGTCGACGTCAGCATTACGTCTGATGGTCTCCTTGTATGCAACTTGCGGCTTACCGACGTTTGCTTCAACCTTAAACTCGCGTAGAAGTCTATCCACGATAATCTCAAGGTGAAGCTCGCCCATTCCGGCGATGATTGTTTGACCCGTCTCCTCGTCGGTGTAGGCCTTAAAGGTCGGGTCTTCCTCAGCGAGTTTCGCCAAAGCGATACCCATTTTCTCTTGACCGGCCTTAGTTTTCGGCTCAATAGCGACCCTAATAACAGGCTCTGGGAACTCCATTGACTCCAAGATAACCGGAGATTTCTCGCTACAGAGAGTATCACCGGTGGTAGTATTCTTAAGGCCAACGGCGGCAGCAATGTCACCAGCGTAAACAGTATCTATATCTTGGCGGTGGTTAGCGTGCATCTGGAGAAGTCTTCCCAAACGCTCGTTGCCGTCCTTATTGGAGTTATAGACCGTTGAGCCAGCCGCAACCGAGCCAGAATAGACGCGGAAGAAGCACAACTTACCAACGAACGGATCCGTAGCGATCTTAAACGCCAAAGCTGCAAAAGGCTCCTCATCGGATGAACGACGCTCTTCTTCTTCCTCGGTGTTCGGGTTAATGCCTTTAATCGCAGGAACGTCTGTTGGAGCGGGCATATAGTCAACGATAGCGTCGAGCAGCTTCTGGACGCCCTTATTGCGGTAGGAAGTACCACAAACGACAGGGACCATCTGATTAGCCAAGGTAGCCTTACGGATACAATCTTTAATTTCTTGCTCGGTGAATTTCTCACCCTCAAGGTACTTTTCAAAGAGAGCTTCATCCTGTTCGGCAACGTGCTCGAGCAACTCACCATGATACTTCTCAGCGAGGTCTTTCATATCCTCAGGGATTTCCTCGACACGAATGTCCTTACCGAGGTCATCATAGTAGACGTAAGCTTTCATCTCGACCAAGTCGATAAGGCCCTTGAAGGTATCCTCAGCGCCGATCGGCAATTGAATCGGGACAGCATTACATTTAAGGCGCTCTTTCATCATCTTCACGACGTTATAGAAGTCGGCACCCATGATGTCCATCTTATTGACGTAAACCATTCTCGGAACGCCATACTTATCGGCCTGACGCCAAACCGTCTCAGATTGAGGTTCAACGCCTCCCTTAGCGCAAAGCACCGTAACTGAACCATCGAGGACGCGCAAAGAACGCTCAACTTCGACGGTAAAGTCGACGTGGCCAGGGGTATCGATGATGTTAATGCGGTGATCTTTCCAGAAGCACGTAGTCGCAGCAGAAGTAATAGTGATACCTCTTTCCTGCTCCTGAGCCATCCAGTCCATCGTGGCGGCACCATCGTGAGTCTCGCCGATTTTATGGTTAACACCGGTATAGAATAGGATACGTTCAGTGGTAGTAGTTTTTCCGGCATCGATGTGAGCCATAATTCCGATATTACGCGTAAAATCCAATGAAACTTGTCTTGCCATAAATTTAAACTCTCTCCTTTCTTATAAGATATTTTTCTCGAGGTTTTAGCGAATATAACCTCAAAAAAGTTGAATTTAAACTTATCCTTAAAGTTAAAATCAAGTTGTGAATTACCATCTGTAATGAGCAAAAGCCTTGTTAGCCTCAGCCATCTTGTGAGTATCTTCACGTTTTTTCACGGCTCCGCCTGTCTCATTGACAGCGTCGAGAATTTCTCCAGCGAGTCTTTCTCTCATAGTCTTTTCAGACCTAGCTCTAGAGTAATTCGTCAACCAGCGAAGGCCCAAAGTTTGACGTCTTTCCGGGCGAACCTCGATCGGAACCTGGTAAGTAGCACCACCCACACGGCGTGCTTTAACCTCGAGGACTGGCATAATGTTTTCCATAGCCTGCTCGAAGACTTCCAATGGTTCTTTCCCGGTTTTCTCGCGGATAATATCGAATGCACCGTAAACGATTTTCTGAGAAACACCTCGTTTACCGTCGTACATAACGTTATTGATGAGACGCGTAACCAACTTTGAATTGTATAGTGGATCTGCCAAAACGTCGCGTTTAGCAATCGAACCTCTTCTTGGCACTTTTCTTCCCTCCTTCACAGAAATGATATCATAGGTACTCGAAAGCGACAAAACTCCCGTTTGCCAACACAGAGGCGTTATATTTAAAAACACATCTGCATTGCTCTGAGCAAATAGCATCAGTAGGTATTTGTCAATCTCTCAACTATTTTTTTGCAGCGCCTGCCTTAGGACGCTTTGCGCCATACTTAGAGCGAGCCTGCATACGTTTTGCAACGCCTTGTGCATCGAGGAAGTCGGAGGCCAAGCGGGCTTAGG
>JAZQMR010000069.1:0-1549 GCA_045543505.1 Acutalibacteraceae bacterium
AACCTGCAAAGGGCTGTGGTTGGAACCTTTCGCGAACCATCTTGTGGTAGGAGGCGTACACCGATCCACAGCATCTTTTACAGTGTAGCACAGACCCTTGGAGAGGGGCTCTAATAACTACTACTCTATAATACAAGGAGGCTAAACTTTGAACAAAGCGAAAAAGCTTTTAGTTGAAAAACTCATCTTGCCATACTTATGCAAAAATACAAATTACATCGGTGTGGAACTTGAGTATCCACTGATTTGCTTAGACGACCAAGTTAATACCAAGCAGTTAATTTTAGATCTATTTGAGCACTTAAAAACAAGCCTTGATTTTAAAGACGACACGACAGATGTTGACGGAAATTTAATCAGCGTCAAGAATAGCATTGGAGATAAGATTACTCTCGAAGGTCGATACGAGATTATAGAGTTCGCGATGCAAAAGGATTTGAGCCTCAACTCTATTGCAAAGCGTTTTTTTGAGTACTTCAAATTTGTACAAGCCTTTTTGCGCGAGCATAATTGTTTTTTGACGGGTATGGGAACGAACCTAACGGACAGTTGTTTTAATGTTCATTCGATGAAAAATAATTTTTGGTTCGCGGCTAATGACTATATAAGGAAATATACGGCTTACAAGGATCCGCGTAACTTTTTGATTAACACGCACACCACCATACAAACTCACTTTGAGGTTTGCCGTGATAACTTTTCTCACCTCAATGGTGAAGCTGATGCATTGCTAAAAACACTCAACCTCTTTAACCGGCTTGACTTTGTTCGTGCGATACTTTTTTCAAATGCCCTGCCAAATCCCGCAGCTACACCAATCAACCGACCCTATCCAAAAAATATTTTATGCACGAGAGACTTTGATTGGAAAAACTCTCAATTCCCAAATGTCGGGACAGCAAATGCCGAATTCTCGTCGATTGATAACCTTGCTGAGTATCTATCTAAATTTGAGCTTTTCTTTAAACTTCAGGATGGAAAATATGTGGCTTTCAAAGGGCCAACCATCGCTGAATATTTCTCTAATCCTGAACAAATTGATGACGTCCTCGATATTTTTAAGCCGCTCCAAAATGTAGTTCTAAATTCTTATGCAACAGTAGAAGTTCGGAGCGACTGCACTCAGCCGCTAAAAGACACCTTTGCGTCGGTTGCCTTCAATGTAGGAATATCTCACAAAGTTGAAGAGGCCAGCGAGATTACCGCTCGTTTCTTCCGGGACAACAAAATTGAGCTTTCGAACTCAGCTTTGCGAGATATGGCTATTAACGACGTGAAAATAGCGGACGATAAGATTATGCGACAGTATCTTCAAGAGCTTTATGACCTTGCGAGCGCGGCACTTAAGGCACGTGGGTTCGGCGAGGAACAACATCTAAAGTGCTTGCAAGAGCGAATTGATACTCTTATGTGTCCGGCGAAAAAACAAAAACTGATGTTGGCTGAGGGTGTTCCATTGGATGAGATAATATTGCAATGTAGCGAATTATAAAGTAGTGGCCGCCGTGCGCATCTGGGCGCCGCGAGGCGCCGAAGCCCACGAAGGGTC
>JAZQMR010000070.1:0-3692 GCA_045543505.1 Acutalibacteraceae bacterium
TATAGCGAAGAAACCAAAAATCAGGCGATAAAATTATATTTGGAAGGAAATAGTGGCCGAGCAGTCGGCCGAATTCTGGGAATCGGGAAAAATATGTGCCTGTATTGCATGGGGAAATATGCGAAAAATATTGTGCCCAAAGTGGTTCCAAATACGCGGGTTAACGTCATTGAAATAGACGAACTGTACAGCTTCGTCGAGAGAAAAAACAGATTTTACACGATAACGCTGGTCAGTAGAGATACTCGAGAAATCGTAGGTTTTGACATAGTTTTAGATAAAAGTCGAGAGCGAATTCAGCGCTTAGTTGATCGTTCCGTGAAGGCGCGGCAATACTACTCTGACGCTTATTCGGCATACGCAGAAGTGCGCTACGAAGGCGCTCATACTTCGCTAAAAAATAAAAGCCAGACCTACACCGTTGAAGGCGTAAACTCTGACTTGCGACACTACATTCCGCCTTTACGCCGAAGGTCCAAGTGCTTTTTTCGATCACTTGAAACAGCCAAGGCTGTCTTCAAAATTTTTGTCAAAGCATTTAATCTATTTGCTCGTGCTAAAAAGAATTTTCCTCACCTGAAATCCGCTTTTTGTCTCTCGAATTTTATTTAAATGCTCAACCAGGGCGCTTCCTGTTTTTACATTTTCTATCGTATAGCTTAGCAGGTCTCCACTTCTCGTAAATACATTTATTGCAATGTTTGAAACCTATATCAGTCCAGCACGGTCGGGTCAAATCGAATAGAATAAATTTTCTCATCGCCGAAGTTTTCAAAGGCTAGCACTTTAGACGCACGATTATAGGCGCCTTGCAATGCGGTTTCTTGAGAAAAGCCATCACCCTCGTCAACAAACAAAAAAGACTGTGCTAAAGCCATTACGGTTGGATGTAGTGGCCTTTGAGGAATTTCATTTAATTGTACTGCCGCTTGATTTTGCGCCTCGGCTGA
This sequence comes from Acutalibacteraceae bacterium, assembly GCA_045543505.1. Classification (GTDB taxonomy): domain Bacteria; phylum Bacillota; class Clostridia; order Oscillospirales; family Acutalibacteraceae; genus CAG-557. The sequence goes on from JAZQMR010000070.1 coordinate 951, forward strand.
AACCAAATCTTGCAGTTCAGAAAGCAAACCTGCAGGAAAAACGATTGGCGTTTTTTCAAAGCCCACCCTTATAAGTTTGTCATTCAACAACCACTCTTTTCGCCCATGTACAGTCAGAGAATTTTCTGCATTTTTCCACATACGATATATGGATGTTGCTTGCAGTGAATTTGAAACTCCAGTAACAAGTGCTGTTCTCATAAGGAAATCCCCATCTTCAGTTGTAGTTAACTCTTCATTGAATCTTATACCCAACTTTTTAAACGCATAACTAGGGCAAGCAAAGGATACTGGAGGACAAAAGTTTCCATTCAACTGATTTAAAAGATTGAAATCTCTGCAATAAACATCATTTGGTTGTCCACTTGCACGCAAAGCCTTTGCTCCATCGATATCTACAACTTCCCAGTCTTGCAGTAAAGCATAGCTGTGCAAAATCGTTCCAGAATGCTTTTGGGCTAGATTATAAAATTCCTCAACCCAATTATCGAAGACTATATCATCATCGTCTAAAATAGAGATATACTCTCCAGAGGCTTTTTCAAAGCCAATATTCAATGGTGTTGTTCGAGTCCCGTGATCAACCTTTATTAGGCGGACTTTTTCTCTTATCCAGTCAGGCAGTTCTTCAATTACGCGCTCAATGGCTATCTGTCGTTCTATATCTAGTTTATGCCCAATTACAAGCACCTCAAAGTCAGTATTGGTTTGGGCAGCTAGGCACAAAAGTACTTCAGACAAGGCTTCAATGCGTTTACCTTGAGTCCTTTGTAATTATAGAAAGGAATGGGCGAGAAGCTACACTTTGCTCAACTTTTTCATGATTTTTCTCAAGAGGAACATATGCACGGACAAACTGGTTCACTGTCGCAAACGGATCAACAAGCTGTTTTATATGATTAAAATACTGATAGACAGTCGTACTACTCGATAAAAACGTGCTGTCAGCAGGGAAGTGTTGGTCTGACAACTCCATGCTAAAATCATTACGCGCAACTTCCTGGAAACCAATATCGTTCATGCAATTTGTTAAGCGTTTTTCAAAAAAAAGCGATAAGTGAGTTTTATCCAACAAGCCAGTCTCCGTGTAGTTAAATTCTCCCTCCATCATTTTGAAAACTATATCTCTGTGACACACATTAGGCACGCTAACAACTAACACTGCATTATGTTTCTTACAAATGGAGTAAAGCACTTTTAAGAGTGTTTCAGGGTTTGGCACATGCTCTAAGAAACCCAGAACCGTAACTATACGAAGGTCTCTGCCGTTTAGGATCTTGTCGATAAAATCAAAGTCTTGTTCCTCACAAGTAAAGTGATATTGATACACCTCAAAGTCATTTTGCTTTAAAAAATTTATAGAATGTTCATTCACATCTATTCCAATGTACTCAAAATTATAATTATGCTTTTTCAAGCCTTCATCTATAGCCGAAAAAACACAAGCGATGTCGAGATGAACCCCATCATTTTTCAAGTTTAAATTCTCAACTAGACTCACAACATTGCCGTACATAGTGTCGTCCGCATATGGATTTTTATATTTGTTTTCCATTTGGCCCTCCAGTTGCTTACAGTAAAAATCTGTGTTCTGCGTAGTTTCCGTTAATGAATTGCGAAACCTTATGTTCTTTGTCTAACTGTTCTGGAAGCGAATTTTGCTCTTTGCGTAGCTCAAAATTTTCTACAGCTTTTAATAGATTTTCGTCGCTACTGGACTTAAATGTTGAAATTAATTTTGACAACAGCTTATTATTTGACCATTTATAGGCCATTAATAAAGCCGCCTCTGCTGAATAATACTTTTCTGCCGAAGTTGGCTGCCATTGCCCTTTGCCGGACAACCTTTTTGCATGAAAAACCGGAGCCAATGGTTGATAAATTATTTTTTTACCAAGTAATTTTACACGCCAAGAAAGGTCTACATCATCGCAATACATAAAAAATGTCTCTTCATCATAGCCGCCAACTTGATGAAAAGTCTCTGTCTTTATAACAGAACACGCCCCGGAGCTCCAAGACGTCTCTCCAGTTCTTTTATCGTAATCTTTAGGATGTTCAATTGGCGTTTGACGGCCTTCAACTATGCCCGCATTCAAATTCTCGTCATGAAAAGGCTTCATTACCTCAATCAAAAATCTCGGTGAAAAGATCACATCTGGATTCATAAGAATTAAATAGTCCATCTCACAGTTTTTCGCCAATAAATTATGGCCTTTGGCGATACCAGTGTTGCAATCAAAATAAGTGTAACTTAACGAAAACACTTTCCCGTATTTTTGATTAAGCTCGTTAATTTCTTCATCAGAAAAAAGGCGTACCGGAGACGCGTCGCCATAGCACACCCTAGCCATATTAAATTCTTTCGTATGAAATGTTGAGACTTCTAAAGCTCGTTTTATGCTGTCAAGAGATTTTAATAGCGCACTCTTCTCGTTGTTGAACAATACCGTCTGGATTTGCAACGTGGACACATTTTCACGACCTTTGTTTTTTATGTTGAAAGCTGATCTTTTCCGCCTAAATTGTACGAGCGCTGCATAAAATTAAAACACTAAATTAATTCTAGCATTAATGCAATCATGCGTCAAACACCACAACGTACGACCCCCAGAGCGAGTTGATAAAAACCTTTTCATCAATTGCGATAGGGTCATTGTTCCCAAACTCCTGGATGGACCGTTTTATTTGCTCAATCTGTTCGGGTGGGTGAAGTTTTGCATTGTTTTCATAGGGTTTAAT
>JAZQMR010000071.1:0-3806 GCA_045543505.1 Acutalibacteraceae bacterium
ACATGCTGGTCATCGGCGACAAGGAGGTCGAAACTGGCACAGTCTCTGTGCGCTCGAGGAGCGCGGGCGACCTCGGCGCGATGCCCTTGGCGGAGGTGATTGCGATGATTCATTCAGAGGTTTTCAACAAGACAATTAAATAAAAAGGAGTGCCCTAAGCGAGCATCTGGCGGCCGAGAGGCGCCATGCTGCTTAATTGAGGCATTTCTTGAAAATGTGTGACACTTTTACGCTTTTATCAGAGCGAGGAGACATTTTATTATGAGCAACAAGACTTTTTACATCACGACGCCGATTTACTACCCGTCGGGCAACCCGCACCTGGGGCACAGCTACAGCACGGTTGCCGCGGACGTCATGGCCAGATATAAGCGACTGCAGGGCTATGATGTGATGTTTCTCACGGGCACGGACGAGCATGGTCAAAAGATCGAAACTAACGCGGCGAAGGAGAACTTGCAGCCTAAAGAGTTTGTGGATAAGCTTGTATCGCGGTTTGTAAAGCTTTGGGACGTTATGGACATCTCAAACGACCGCTACATTCGCACGACCGACGAGCATCATGTGAAGGCAGTGCAACGCATTTTCAAGGCGCTGTACGACAAGGGCGAAATCTACAAGGGCCACTACGAGGGCTGGTACTGCACGCCGTGCGAGGCCTTCTGGACGGAGCAGCAGCTCGTCGACGGGAAGTGCCCCGACTGCGGCCGCGAAGTGCATTTGACCAAGGAAGAATCGTACTTTTTCCGGCTCTCGAACTACGCCGACAGACTCTTGAAACTGTACGAGGAACATCCGGAATTCTTGGAGCCGGAAAGCCGTCGCAACGAGATGATTAACTTCATCAAGAGCGGTCTGATCGACTTGTCCATCAGCCGCACGAGCTTTAAGTGGGGCATCCCGGTCGACTTCGACCCCGAGCACGTGGTCTATGTGTGGCTCGACGCCCTCACCAACTACATCACGGCGCTGGGCTGCGCCTCCGACGATGACTCTGACTTTAAGAAATATTGGCCGGCTGACGTTCACTTTGTGGGCAAGGAAATTGTGCGTTTTCATGCCATCATTTGGCCTGCGATGCTCATGGCACTCGACTTACCGCTTCCGAAGAAAGTTTACGGCCACGGCTGGATTCTCTTCGGCGACGGCACGAAAATGTCGAAGTCCAAGGGCAACGTGGTCGACCCGAAAATTCTCTGCGACCGCTATGGCGTCGACGCCGTTAAGTATTTTCTCCTGCGTGAAATTCCGTTTGGCGCGGACAGCATCTTCACGAACGAGGCCCTGATTAGCCGCATCAACACTGACTTGGCGAACGATTTGGGCAACCTAGTTTCGCGGACGACGGCGATGGTCGAGAAGTATTTTGATGGTTATTTGCCTGGAAATTTGGAGAAAGATCCCCTTGACGACGAGCTGATCGAGATGGTGACCTCCTTGCGCGATAAATATGAGGCTTACATGGAGAAGTTCCAGTTCTCGAACGCGCTCGCAGAAGTCTGGAGGGTCATTGCTCGAGCCAATAAATACATCGACGAGACGACGCCATGGGCTTTAAGTCGCGATGAAGCCAAAGTTGACAGGCTTGCTTGCGTGCTTTACAACTTGTGCGAAGTCTTGAGGGTTGTCGCGATTTTGATTTCGCCATTTATGCCAAACACGTCGCCGCTTATAGGCGAGAAAATTGGCGCAGAGGCGAGCGTTACGACTTGGGAAAGCGCGAACATTTGGGGCAAATTGTCGACGAGCGCCAGTGTGAAAAAGGGAGAGGCGTTGTTCCCGCGCATGGACGTTCAAAAGGAGCTCGATGAGCTCAGCAAGTGCATTAAATAGGAGGCAAGCGCGATGATTTTCGACTCTCACGCGCACTACGACGATGAGGCCTTTGACGCCGATCGAGATGAGCTTTTGACGAGGCTTTTCAGCGAGGATGTTTGCGGGATTATCAATGTTGGTTGCAACCTGGAGACCTCAAAAAAGTCCGTTGAGTTGGCGCAAAAATATCCGTTAATTTGGGCTGCTATTGGCGTACATCCGCACGACGCTGAGAAAGTTTCGTCTAATTATCTTGAGGAGCTGGCAAGGCCTTTACGCGAACCCAAAGTTGTTGCCATCGGCGAAATCGGCCTCGATTATCACTACGATTTTTCTCCTAGAGACCTACAAAAGAAAGTCTTCGAGGAGCAATTAAAGCTTACCAAGGACCTAGATTTGCCGGTGATAATTCATAACCGTGAGGCGCACGCAGATACGCTTGAGATGCTAAAAAAATATCGACCCAAGGGTGTGGTGCATTGTTTTTCCGGCAGCCTCGAGATGGCCAATGAGATCATCAAACTCGGCATGTACGTTGGTTTGGGCGGTGCAGTTACCTTCAAAAATGCGAAAAATCCTGTACTTGTCGCAAAAAACATCCCTCTTGACAGGATTTTGCTTGAGACGGACTGCCCCTACATGGCGCCAGTGCCGCATAGAGGTACGCGCTGCGACTCAAGTATGATTAAGCTTACCGCCGAAAAGATTGCTTCAGAGAGAGGCTCGCCTGTTGAGGAGATTTTAAGCGTTACAAGAGAGAGTGCACTTTCGCTATTTTCAAAAATAGAATGTCAATAAATTTAGGAAATGCCATAATCAAGCTCGCGAGCGCCGCGAGGCGCCGAAGGCCCTGCGGGCCTTCGGCTATACAAGAGCGCAACATCGTTGGGCTCTTGTACACAACGAAAATAAAGATTATTTTCGTTGGCCTCGCGGCCGCGTTGGCAAAAAAAGTTCGCAATATTAGGGCAATCTATAAATTAAAAACCGCTGCAAGTTTTTCTCTTGCGGCGGTTATCTTTATGAGTAAATCAGTTCTTTGGTTGTGTCGCTCCTCTCATAATGAGTGGCGTCGTTGAAGATGGTTTCGATAACGCGAGCGGATTCCTTTGGCGAGTAAACAAAATTATCCATATGGCTCCCGTCAAAAAAGTAGTTGGGCGGCGCGGGGCGATAGTCATAGTCGAAAGTGTCAATGATTATCAGCTTTATTTTCATCCGTGACGGAATTATATTCTTGATGTAAACGCTCGCTTGCTGTCCCGGACGAATCCCTTCTTTTGGTTCAGCAAGGCCGGCTAGATTAGGCGCCAACTCGATGAAAGCGCCGTACTCCTCGATAGAGCGGACAATTCCAGCGACGGTCTCTCCCGTAGCGAAATATTCGATATTTTCCTCCCACGTACCGAGAAGCTCCTTGTGCGTTAGGCTGATTCTATCGTTTTCAATAGATTTAACGATAGCCTTAATGTCCATGCCAACCGAGAATCTCTCGCGAGGGTGTTCTATCCGAGAAATGGAAATCGTATCTATCGGCAAAAGCGAAACGATGCCGCAACCGATGTCGACGAAGGCCCCAAACGGCTCCAGATGTGTCACCCGTGCGTTTATCACGTCGCCAACGCGACACTTCTTTATGTACTGCGCCATGCATTTTAGCTGAGCATTTCTCCTCGACAAAATCGCATAAGTTTGGCCGTTTGAGTCCTTCTTAAAGCCGGTTATGATAAAACACACTGGCCTATTTACGCGCGAAATCACCGCAATATCCCTCACGACGCCCTCCCTTATGCCAAGTGCGCCGTCCTCACGCTTTATAATCCCCTTCATGCAGCCTAAGTCAACAATCAAATTGTGCTCTCCGTCGCAAACCAACGCCCTCGCCTCAAGTATTTTCTCCTCATGGCTCGCCTGTGCCAACGTCGCCGGATTTTGCATCGATAGTCTATTCCCAACCGTATCGATGAGCCACAAGTCGGATCGTAGCCATG
>JAZQMR010000072.1:0-1529 GCA_045543505.1 Acutalibacteraceae bacterium
GCGATATTATCGCCGCCTCCGTCAAACCCGCCACCCCAGGCGGCCAGGTCAAAAAGGGCGACGTCGTTAAAGCCGTCGTCGTTCGCTCTAAAAAAGGTCTTCGCAGACCCGACGGCTCCTATATCCGTTTCGACGAAAACGCCGCCGTCATTATCAAAGAGGATAAAACCCCGCGCGGCACTCGTATCTTCGGCCCCGTCGCTCGCGAACTCCGCGATAAAGACTTCATGAAAATTATCTCCCTCGCTCCGGAGGTGCTCTAAATGAATAAACTCCACGTTAAAAAGGGCGATACCGTTCAAATCCTCTCCGGTAAGGATAAGGGCAAGCAGGGTAAAATCATCTCCGCTATGCCCGATAAAGCTAAAGTCGTCGTCGAAGGCATTAACAAAGTTAAACGCCACTCCAAACCCTCCATGAAAGTTCCGCAGGGCGGCATCGTTGCTAAGGAAATGCCTCTTCACGTCTGCAAAGTTCAACTCGTCTGCCCAGCTTGCAATAAGCCCACCCGTATCGCTCATAAACTCCAAGCTGGCAAAAATGCTCGCGTCTGCAAAAAATGCGGCGAAGTCATCGATTAAGGAGGTGTTATCTTGTCCAGACTCTTTGATAAATATAAAGCCGAAGTCGTCCCAGCTATGATGAAAAAGTTCAACTACAAAAACATCATGCAGGTTCCCAAGCTCGATAAAATCGTTCTCAATATGGCTTGCGGCGACGCCGTCGGTAATGCCAAAGTTCTCGAATCCGCCGTCGCCGACCTCACCGCCATCGCCGGTCAAAAACCCGTCGTCACTCGCGCCCGTAAATCTCTCGCCGCTTGGAAACTCCGTAAGGGGATGGCTATCGGTTGCAAAGTCACCCTGCGCGGCAAACGCATGTTCGATTTCCTCGATAAGTTCATGAATATCGCCCTCCCACGCGTTCGCGACTTCAGAGGCGTCAATCGCAATTCCTTCGACGGCAGAGGCAATTACGCTCTCGGCGTCAAAGAACAACTCATCTTCCCAGAAATCGACTACGATAAAATCGATAAAATTCGCGGCTTGGACGTTATCATCACCACCACCGCTCACTCCGACGAAGAGGCTCGCCAGTTCCTCGCTCTTCTCGGTATGCCCTTCGCCAATTCTTAAGGAGGTGTTTATCAAATGGCTAAAAAAGCTCTTATCCAAAAATGGTCTAAAACTCCTAAATTCTCCACACGCCAATACAACCGCTGCAAAATCTGCGGCAGACCTCACGGCTACCTCCGCAAGTTCCAAATGTGCCGCATCTGCTTCCGCAATCACTCTTACGCCGGCGACATCCCCGGTATAACCAAATCCAGTTGGTAATCTTCTTAAAATCTTATTCTAAACAAAGGAGGATATCGGTTCCCTATGGCTATGACTGATCCTATCGCGGATATGCTCTCCCGCATCCGCAATGCCATTTCCGTCTTACCACGAAAAAAGCCCCGGTCAGGGGCTATTTTTTATGTAAAAAATCATAAAGGCTAACTTATACCCAAGTCCAAAACGGTCTGG
>JAZQMR010000073.1:0-1735 GCA_045543505.1 Acutalibacteraceae bacterium
GCCCCCCCCCCGGGAAACAAAAAGAGGGCCCGCGTGGCCTCGCGGCCTGCCTGTGGCTAGAACAGCACAAAGAGGTGGCACTTTCAACAAGAGAAAAAACAAAAAGATCTCAAACTCAAAAAATAACATACGAGCCACGACTAAATTTTCGAAATATCGAAGAAAAATGTTGTTGCTCGTAAAATTTTTACTGAAAATTTTTATGTTCCACTTTAACAAAATAGTTCCCAAACATTCTCAAATAAACGTACAAAACAAAGCAAAAAAGCGCTTAAAAAGTCGTTTTTGCACCGATGCGCAATGCCAAAACATAAATTTAACAAATTTTTTCGCTAAAATAGTTGCAATATCCTCATTATGTATGTAAAATATAGATATGTTTATTTTTCCAGTAAACTATTTGTAAAAACTTTGTTTTAGGCAACCACTAAAAATCTTATTGTGTAAGGAGTTTTCTCTATGTCAAACAGGTTATTTCAAGGTATCGTTCACCAAATGCATGACGCTATCGGCAGGACAATCGGCGTAATTGATGAATCTGCGATTGTTGTAGCTTGTAGCGACCTCGACAAGATTGGCGAAGTCAGAAGCAGTGTTACGGCGGACTTCTTCAAGCCGGCATCGACCTTCATCGTGAATGGCTATACTTATAAGTCTCTCGATAGCAAGGGCCCTGCTGAGTATACCGTCTTTGTCAAGGGCGATGACGAGGCTGCTCAAAGATACGTGTCGATTTTGTCGATTTCCTTCGGCAACATTAAGCAATTCTACGACGAGAAATATGATCGCGGAAACTTCATTAAGAACGTTATCCTCGACAACATCCTACCCGGCGATATCTATCTTAAGGCTCGCGAGCTTCACTTCAGCATCGATGCAACTCGTGTCTGCCTCTTCGTTAAGGTCCATTCCAAGTCCGACAACTCCGCTTACGATATTCTCCAAAGCTTGTTCCCGGATAAGAATAAGGACTTCGTTATCAGCGTAACTGAGTTCGATATCGTTGTCATCAAGGAGGTTAAAGAGGATATCTCCGATGAAGACCTCGAGCAACTCGCTAACTCCATCATCGAGACCCTGACAAGTGAGTTCTACATCCAATGCTCCATCGGTATCGGCTCCTTGGTTTCGAACATCAGAGGTTTGGCTTCGTCCTTCAAAGAGGCTCAAATCGCTCTCGAGGTCGGTAAGGTCTTCGATACGGAGAAATCCATCGTTAGCTACAACAACCTCGGCATCGCTAGACTTATCTATCAATTGCCGACAACCCTCTGCGAAATGTTCCTCAAGGAAGTATTTAAGCGCGGTTCCCTCGAGAGCCTCGATCAAGAAACCCTCTTCACCATCCAACGCTTCTTCGAGAACAACCTCAACGTTTCTGAGACCTCTCGCAAACTCTTCGTTCACAGAAATACCCTCGTTTATCGCTTGGAGAAAATTAAAAAGATCACTGGGCTCGATTTGCGTGAGTTCGAAGATGCCATCGTATTTAAGGTCGCTTTGATGGTTAAAAAGTACTTATCTTCAAATCCTAAATTCTAATATTCTTGCGGCAAGTTAAGTAATAAGTATTGGAAAATAAACAGGAAGTTTAAAAAAATGAGTGCCCTAGTCTAGCGCCGGCGCGCCGCGAGGCCCCGAAGGCCCGCAGGGCCTTCGGCCGTCCAAGAACTCAACTTTGTTGAGTTCTTGAACGCAAAGAAAATAATATTTTCTTTGGCCTCGCGGCCCGGCC
>JAZQMR010000074.1:0-3133 GCA_045543505.1 Acutalibacteraceae bacterium
TCCATAAAAAACTTTTTATGGAGCAACCCCAGCCACTTAGAGAGTGGCTGGGGTCACACCGGAACTCAAAATTTGAGTCCCGTTGGCCTCGCGGCCCCGCTGTAGCCATAACTAAGCGAAGTGACTACAACCTAAATCTACACCCATATTAACGCCACTCAACGCGCTAAAACTCGTGGCCAACTCAAATTGATGTGCAACATTTAGGATGGCCGCCTCGTTTTGCCTTGCGCCGATGAGCTGCATACCGATGGGCAAGTTGTTGGAATCCTTGCCGCAAGGAACTGACACCGCGGGCAAGCCGGCCATATTCGCGGGAACGGTGCAGATGTCCGACATGTATGACTGCATCTGATCTTGAGGCACGAAGTCATGAGGCGTGGCCGTGCTGGGCACGGTGGAGCTCAAAATGACGTCGCACTTGGAGAACGCCTCATCGAACGCCGCAAAGATTTGCTCGCGGATTTTTCTGGCCTCGCCTAGGTACCAAGCGCCTTTTTTCGAGTTGAGCATATATGTTCCCAGCAAAAGCCTACGCTTAACCTCGTCGCCGAAGCCACTTTCTCGGTTCTCGTCAATGGAGTCACTCACACGCTGGCCAAGCCTTATGCCGTCGAACTTTTCCAAGTTTTTTGCACCCTCGGAGGTCGCCAAGGCATAGTAAATTGGCAAAGAGTACTTAATGATAGGCATATCGAGCTCAACAAACTGCGCGCCCAGGCCCTTATAGACCTCAATGGCGTCGCGAATGGCCTTGCTAACGTCGGCGTCGAGACCGATGAAATATTGCCTCGGCAGGCCGATTCGCACGCCTTTGATGTCCTTTTTTAAGCTAGTAAAAGTCGAGCGTCCGTTCGAGCTAATTGAAGTATCATCGCGCGGGTCTTTCTGGGCAAGGCTGTCGAAAATTATCGCGATATCCTCGACGGTCGCAGCCATCGGACCAACCTGGTCGAGCGAATCAGCGAAGGCCACCACGCCGTATCTCGAGAAAGCCCCATAAGTTGGCTTCAGACCGACGATTCCGCAAAAGCTCGACGGCTGGCGGATTGAGCCACCGGTGTCGGTGCCGAGCGAGTAGGCTGAAATATTTGCGCAACCCGCCCCCGCCGAGCCGCCAGAGCTGCCGCCGGGGACCTTCGTCAAGTCATGAGGATTCTTCGAGCCGCCGCAGCAAGACGTCTTGCACGAGCACCCCATCGCAAACTCATCCATGTTGGTCTTGCCGAGGAGAACCGCATTTTGCGCCTTTAGGAGCGCCCAAACCGTCGCATTGTAGGTGGGCACATAGTCCTTCAGCATCTTCGAGCAGCACGTCGTCTTTACGCCCTCGGTAAAGATGTTATCCTTCAGCGACATCGGCACGCCCTCGAGCGGCTGCAAGGCCTTACCGTGAGCGATTTTCTCGTCGACTTTTCGGGCTGTATCAAGGGCTACATCGCGCGTTACCTCAACGTAGGCATTGAGTTCGCCATTGCAATTTTCTATCTCGCGCAAATACTTTTCGGTCAGCTCAACGCAAGAAATTTGCTTCGTCGTAAGCAGTTTTTGTATCTGCCGAATTCTTCCTGAGTGACTCATTTTTTGCCCTCACACTCCCCTCTCGACCGCGAGGTCCTCGCTTTTCTGCGCGACTTCCTCAATCATGTCGACAAACTTTAAAACATCGTTAATTTCCTTGGTAAAGTGCTGTGCCTCGCCGTCGCTTATCGCGATTTTCGCGAGCTTCGAGACGCCTAGAATCTCCTCTTTCGTTACCATAATACCCACCTTTACCTTCTAGTCCATCGTCGTGAAAAACGCATTGTGTACGGTGCGGACAGCCTCATCAGCGAGCTCGCGCGCGACGATGACCGAAACTTTTATCTCGCTCGTCGCAATCATTTGGATGTCAATATTCGCCGTAAAGAGCGCCTCGAACATCTTCGCGGCTACGCCCGCGTGAGTCTGCATGCCCGCCCCGACAATCGAGACCTTCGAGACATTCTTATCGTAAGTCAAACTGGCACCCTCGATCGACTCGCAGAACTTGCTTAATGCCTCGATGGTGTCATCCAGACGGTCCTCCTTGACCGTGAAGAATATGTCTCGCCGGTCGCCGTGTACGGCCGTTTGCAGGAGCGTGTCCACGTTTATATCTCTTGTGGAAAGCTTAGAGAATATCCGGAAAATCCATCCTTGCGAGTCCGGTATCCCCGTGATGGATATCTTCGCGACTTTATCGTCCTTCGCTACTCCGCTTATCAGCATTTTTTCCACATTAGCTGCCTCCCTCACTATCGTGCCTGGCACGTCTACGAAACTTGATAATACTTCCAATTCTACGTTGTGTTTTTTCGCTATCTCGACTGAGCGATTGTTCAGCACCTGCGCGCCCAGCGTCGCAAGTTCTAGCATCTCGTCATAGGAGATCGCGTCGAGTTTTTTCGCCTTGGCTATGAGCCTTGGGTCCGCCGTGTAGACCCCTTCGACGTCTGTGTATATCTGGCAAAGATCAGCGCTCAAGGCCACCGCGATTCCTACCGCACTAGTGTCCGAGCCGCCTCGCCCTAGGGTCGTTACGTCGTAGTATTGACTGAGCCCCTGAAAGCCCGCCACAATCACGATGTTCTTCTTGTCGAGCTCCTTCTTTATCCGACTAGGGTCTATCCTCGTTATCATCGCGCTACCGTAAGTAGAACTAGTCATGACGCCCGCTTGCCACCCCAATAACGACGTCACCGGGAAGCCCAATCTCTCAATCGCCATGGCTAAAAGCGCTACAGATATCTGCTCGCCTGACGCCATTAACACGTCCATCTCTCGCTTCGAGGCGTTGGCGTTTATTTCGTTCGCTTTCTCTATGAGTTCATCTGTCATGTCTCCCTGCGCCGAGACCACAACTACGACGTCATTGCCCTCCTGATACGCTCGTGTGATGATGTTTGCGACGTTGAAAATTAACTTGGCGTTGGCAACAGAAGTCCCTCCAAACTTTTGTACAACTAAGCTCATTCTTCACATCTCCATTTTTAAATCTTCGTGCCCGAGCACGCATTTATAATTCATTATATTTGCGACCCTCGAAATATGACTCTATGAAGCGCCATTCCCGAGGCTATCCGCTCCGCGGCCGCGAGGCCAAAGAAAATAA
>JAZQMR010000075.1:0-5643 GCA_045543505.1 Acutalibacteraceae bacterium
CGCACGGCGGCGTCATTATGACCATTTTGGCGGCTTACGGTGTGCCTCGCGCCAAGTTCTACGAGTGGGTCGTCAACAACGGCTGCGGCTACTCCTTTCGCATTATGCCAAGTTTGTGGATGCGCCAAAAGGTCGGCGAGGTGTACTCGAAGGTTCCCTCTCTGATGGACAAGGAAAACAACGAAGAATCAGCGTATATTTTGGATTTGATGAAAGGTTCGTCTGACGAAGACATTTAAAGGCAACTCAACGACAAGTAAAACTATCTTGCATCAAAAAAGCCCCCGTTAGGGGGGCTTTCATCTATTCCTCAAATTTTCTTCCTATTTGTAATCAGACGCAACATTATGCCGAGGGCGAGCACTAACGTCATGCCTAGGCCGGCCACTGTAATTTGGGTCGGTAGGTCGCCGGTTTTGACGTTGCCGAGTACCGCCTTCTCCTCCGCGGAGAGCAGGTCCGTCAGGGCGTAGGGGCTGAAGTGGTCGGTCAAAACTTTTATCCAGGTGACGCCATCCGCATCGACGACAACCTCAGGCGCAAGTTTCGCATCAGCACCCTCGGTAACGCGCGAGATGAACGCATCCGGCGCGTCGATGCCGTCGATGGCCTCGAACCACAGCTCAATCGGTCCGTCCAGCTGAGACAAGGTTTGGCTACCGCTGGTCAATGTCAAGTTGTAGTAGTGCCGCAGCTCAACGTCGCTGGTAGGGTCGGTGTGCGTGATGAAAAAGTTGTGGTCGCCATGCGTGCCATCCACATACTCGGCCGTAAAAGTAGTGTCCGCCGGCAGAACGCCGTTGGGGTCATAGACGCGAAGCCTTTGCGGTTTGCCGTCGACCAGAACGGTGTCATGAAGGAAATCAGCAGGCGTGGCAGCTGTGGGATCGAGAGCGCCGCAAACCAAGCAAATACCGCGGGCATCCCAGGCGTGGCCGAGGGCAGTGGGGCCGGCGGCGCCGCAGAACGAGCAAGCAGCAGCCGAGGTGCAACTTTGTCCAACCATGTCGTGCGTCAGGGTAAGCTTCGAAGCCAAAGCCGGAGCGATTCCCGTGATGACGTAATCCGTGCCCATGGCGTCGCACGCAACCGTAGTCGGGGCCGTGTTAGTCGAGGACACCAGCGTCACCTTTGTTTTTCCGGGTGCATCCTGTGTCTCATCCACGGTGTAGGCCAGCTGGTTCGCGGTCGCGGGCACACCAGCGGCAGTCAGGTTCAGGCCCTGCTTGTAGAAGAGAGTCGTCAGCGCAGGTGGATCTATGCTCTCCTGCAGGCCGTTCTCAGGAGTTGCAATCACACCTGCAAAGGCGTCAGCGCTTACAGACGAAACGGATACAGGCAGCGCGAGCGAGGAAAGAGAAGCGCAGTCCAGGAACGCGAACTCGCCAAGAGACACGAGCGAGGGTAAAGACAGGGCAGACAGTGAAGAGCAGTCCCAGAAGGCATAACGGCCGACATCGCGGACGGCGGGCAGCACCAGCGACTCAAGGGACTCACAACCGAAGAAGGCTTCGTTGCCCAGCACGGTGGCAGAGGGCGCCGAGACAGACACCAAGGACGTACAGCCGCTGAACACGCCGTCACCCTTGTAAGACTGATGAGTCCCAAGGTCGCCGAGCGACGCGGCCAAAGGCAGCGAAACGTAACGCAGAGACGTGCAACCGACAAAGGCGCACTCGTCGATAAACGTGGCCGACGGCAGCGAGACATCAAGCAAAGAGGTGCAGCTAGCGAAAGCCATGTAGCCCACGGACGAGAGAGCGGGCAAGTCGACCGTGGCCAACGATAGGCAGTCGGCGAAAGCGGACTCCCCCACGGAAGCACAGGACGGCAGCGCAACAGAGGGCAGAGAGGAGCAGCCAGCGAAAGCCGACTCCCCGACAGTAACGAGCGACGGCGCATAGAAGGAAGTGAGCTGGTTGGCACCAGCGAAAGCGGAGTCACCAATCCTCACAGCGGAGGGGAGATCAACGGAAACCAAAGCGTGGTCATAGGAACACAAGCCGAGTCCACCAAAGAACGCGGCAGTACCGACCTCGCTGACCAAGGGCAAACTGACGGATCGCAGAGTGGAGACCCCGGCGCGAGCGAGAGCCCAAGAAGCAACCGCCGTAACGGAGTAAACCAGCCCATTGTAAGTGACCGTAGAGACATCAATCTCCGTTGGCAAGTTCTGTTCGTCATAGCCGGTGAGCGTCGCGGTACCGTCGCTGTACAAGGTGTACTTGAGGTTGGCGATCATGACACCACTTGCCACAACTGTGGGGTCGGCCGCCTCCGCTATGTAGGTCGTCACGGGCGTGCCCAGCAGTACCACCGCCATGCACAGCGACACCGCCAACAATTTTTGGGCAAAGTTTTTATATAACTTCGCCCCCCCCTTTAAATTAAACGAGGGGAATTTGTGCCATTTGCCTTTTGCTTGCGCGAAATTAAACAATTTATTCATAAAGCACTTCCTTTCTGAATTAAAAATATAGCTTTAAGGCTATGATAATATAATTCAGAAAGGAAGTCAAGTTTGTTTTGTGCAAATTTAATCATCACTCGCGGCTAGCGCTTTATTCAGCCAGGCGTCGGCCACATCAAATGCCTCGTATAGGCCGTTGCGCTTGCAGCGCTTCATCAGTTTTTTCCTTGGGTCTAAATCCGAATTCGTATCCAAAAGTTGTACGGTGACATTGTCGGCGACGGTCGAGTCAAAAATGCTCTTCTCGCTCGAAATTTCAAGCTTAGCAACGCATTTGTCCGAGATGTTGCCGTAGTAAATGGTGTTCCCGCTGCGTACGAGCGGCCTATTCTTAAAAACAGTCGTCGCCGCTGAGGCAGTTTTCCTAGCCAAGACTATTCCTCCAATCAAAACCTAGCACTTAAAAAGTGCCTACTCAATGTTTAAATATGACTTAACAAGAACCTTCAAAAGGTCATCTCTATCGACTTTGCAAATGAGCGCGCGTGCATTGTTATGCGCCGTAATATAGGTTGGGTCCTCCGATAAAATATAGCCCACAAGCTGGTTTATTGGGTTGTAGCCTTTTTCCTGCAAGGCTTTATATACCGTATCCAAAGCATAACGAATGGCCTCATTTTTGCTTTCTTTAACAGAAAATGTCATGGTTTTATCTATCATAGTTAGCCCCCTTGCTAAATTTAATGGTACAATAATTCTGGTCTCTTTTCAAGCTTATGCATTGCGAGTTAATGTGTAAAAAAAGAAGTTTCGTTCCGCATTATGGCTAAAAAACAAAATAAACAAAAGCATGAAGTTGAAAACATTTGCGTAGAGATGGTTCTTTCCTCAACTTGAAAAAACTTAACTTTAATGCTATAATATAATAGTAAATCCGCCCGTAGCGCAGCTGGATAGCGCAACAGATTCCGATTCTGGAGGTCGGGGGTTCAAATCCCTCCGGGCGGGCCAAATTATTTAAGCGTTATGGCGTTTGTTTTGCTTACCGTAAATAAAAATCCTTTTAGGTGATAGGCCTTGTGAAGACGCCTGGCCTCGCGGCCGATGCGGCCAAGCAAAAGAAGCATAGGTTGATGTCGATCAAATTTGCCTTTTTATGGCTTAAAGGTTAAGTCTGCAGCGGCGTTAGAGCCGACTACCATTTAAGTTAGGAGGTTAATTTTAATGGACAACGGCAAACCTTTAGAGAATGAACTGCTCGAAATATCAAAACAAAAAGAGCGCTCTGACAAACTATTGCTAGCTATCGAGATTATCCTCGGCGTGATGTCCGTGGTCATTTTTGCTACATTTGCGCTCATTGCGGCTTTAGTGCCAATGCAGAATTGGCTTAAGGTTTTACTGGTCACAAGCGGTCTGATATTTTTCTTTTTCGGAGCAAATTATGCGCTCAAAATAGAGCAAGTAGCCGGATTTTACGAGTGCACCAAGTGCCGTTACAGATATGTGCCGACATTTAAGAGCGTGTTCCTTGCCGCACACATCCAGCGCACAAGGTATATGAAATGCCCAAAGTGCGGACAGCGGTCTTGGCATAAAAAAGTGCTGACGAAAGATTTGGATGAAAGTAAAAAATAAAGGAGAGTTCGCTATGTTTAAAACAACTGGTACTATTGACAGGAAATTTTACGATAAATATACGCTTGTACTGTTTTCTGGTTTTTTTAAAAGTTTTTTTGGGGGGGCTTTGGGTGCCGCCTTTGTTATAATAATTTTGACGGATTCGTTCTTTGACCTTGTTTTACTCGCCGAGCTCCTTATCGCATTTGTTATTATTGCAGCTCTTTGCGTTTTGTACATAAATTGGTGCAAAAAAATAGTGTTTGCACAGTTACTCGAGACCACAGGAAATGCGAGTTACTTGTGTGAGTCCTACTTTGAAGAAGACGCTGCTGTTTTTAAGAATCATGCCTTGAATTCCACCGCTAGAATAATGTATAATAACATTGTCAAGCTTAAAAAGACAGATGCCGTGTGGTTCCTTTGTACAAAGGCGGGCTTATTTGTGCCAGTTTTTATTGAGAACCTTTCTGCGGATGAGAAAAAAGCCCTTTTAAGTTTCTTAAGAGCTCACTTGACAAAAGTAAAGAAAATTTAATGTGCGGATATGGCGGAATTGGCAGACGCGTATGGTTCAGGTCCATATGAAAGCAATTTCATGCAGGTTCGACTCCTGTTATCCGCACCAAGAAAAGGGCGTACGCGGTATGACCTTTTGTTTTAATTGTGGCATTGCTAAAGCTGCATAGATAACGAGAGTTTTGTCGATGAAAAAATTGAGTTGAGCAACGGTTTATAGCCTTTTTCATCTTTTGTTTTTATATGGTCATTTGCCTGCATATACGCTAACACTGCCTTAATTGTTTGCTTGTCAAAAACATTAATTTTAACATTTGGAGGATTTTATGAGACACTTGCAAAAAATATTTATATCACTTTTTATGTTAACCTTTTTAATGAACTATTCGGTAGTTTTTGCAACTACTTTACCTCTTTACGTTAAGGATTAAAACATTTTAGAGACGGAACGTATGCATCTAATTCCTTTGAAAGGAACCAGCAACGCTAGAGACCTTGGAGGCTATTTAACGATGGATGGGAGAAAGACAAAAAGCGGTGTTTTTATCTGCTCGGACGATACCGACGAATTGACAGATACAGACATTAAAAGCTCTTGAGTTTAGGGGTAAAAGTTGTCATAGACTTGCGGCATGAAAAAGCCACACAGACGTGGCCAGACAAGCTTGCAAATGTTGACGGCATAGAATATCATCATATTGCAATTTCTGAAGCGCACAGGGCTTCTAATGGTAGCTATAAAGGATACTTGGAATACACCGGCGAAGGCAATGTTGTTAAACAGTTGATCGATATCATTGCTGCTGTGGATGATGGCGTGGTTTTATTCCATTGTATAGGTGGAAAAGATCGTACAGGCTTTTTATCAATGCTGTTGCTGTTACTTGCAAATGTTGATACGCAAACTATCGTTAATAATTACATTGTTAGTTATGATTTTATAAAAGAAAGAAAAAAGATTCGAGAAATAATAGAAAAAGATGTTGAACGACTTGGTGAAGATTGCCTTGAGTCACTCCATTTTAGCTCTGAGAGAAAAATACTCTCTTTGATGAATTATGTTATTGATAATTATGGAAGCGTTGAGAATTATT
>JAZQMR010000076.1:0-3111 GCA_045543505.1 Acutalibacteraceae bacterium
ATTATTTTCGTTGAGGCCTATCGCTCAACAACGTTGAGCGATAGGCTGTCCGAAGGCCCGCAGGGCCTTCGGCGCCTCGCGGCGCCAAGCGGTTCGATTAGGGCACTCCATCGCGAGCCATCACTTCAGGATTAGCTCGACCGGGCAGTGGTCGCTGCCCATCACCTTGTCGTGAATTATCGAGTCAGCCACGCGCTCTTTTAGCCGCTCCGACACGATGAAGTAGTCGATGCGCCACCCTGCGTTGTTGGCCCGCGCCTTGAACATATAAGACCACCAGGTGTAAACCGAGGCTCTGTCGGGGTACAAGTAGCGAAACGTGTCAACAAAGCCAGAAGACAATAGTCGCGTCATTTTGCCTCGCTCCTCGTCAGAAAAGCCTGCATTTTTGTGGTTCGACGCCGGATTCTTAAGGTCAATCTCATTATGCGCAACATTCAAGTCGCCACATAAAATTATCGGCTTTTTCTCGTCAAGGCGTAAAAGATAGTCGCGAAAAGCGTCTTCCCACTTCATGCGATAATCAAGTCGCACAAGCCCTCGTTGAGCATTCGGCGTATAGCAGTTGACCACAAAAAAGTCGTTCATCTCCAAGGTTATCACGCGCCCCTCGTGCGAGTGCTCATCCACACCTATGTCGTAAGTCACACTTATTGGCTTGTGCTTTGTGAAAATCGCCGTCCCGGAGTAACCCTTTTTCTCCGCGCTGTTCCAATATTGGCGATAGCCCTCAAAGTTTATCTCAGCTTGTCCCTCTTGCATCTTCGTTTCTTGTATGCAAAAAATGTCCGCATTTATCTCTCTAAAAAAATCCTCAAAACCCTTATTCAAGCACGCCCGCAAGCCATTTACGTTCCAAGAGATTAGTTTCATAGTCGCTTCTCCACGTCTTTTTGTTGAGGCCATTATAGCATGGAAAAGTTTTGGCCGACAAGGGAATTTCAATGCACATAGGGCCACTATTTGAAAAATTTCTCCTTTAGCCGCTGCGGCCGCGAGGCCAAAGAAAATAATATTTTCTTTGTGGCGCATAGCCCAACTTTGTTGAGCTATGCGCTGGCCGAAGACCCAGAGGGCCTTCGGCGCCTCGCGGCGCGCAGGTGGCTTATGCATTTTCTCCTGTACATCCTAATGATTAAAAATTTCAAAAAATTCTCGCGAGTTTCCCTCAAAAGAGCATAAATATCACCTTTTTGACTGTATTTTGAAAACGCAAAAAGGAGGGTGACGATGAAACGAAGTCTTAACGGGGGGCTGACGCAGCGCGAGTGCAAGTTTTGCAGCTACTATGTCAACTCCGGCGAGGTGAAAAAATCTGCTGCCTTCGCTGGTTATAAAGTTGATCCCGAATCTGCCGGCTATAAGCTTTTGTTGCGAGACGACATAAGCGCCAAAATCGACGAACTATACACGCAAAAGAAAAAAAATCTCCTATACAAGGCCTGCCGCGGCTATGAAAAGTTGGCCTTCGGGAGCGTTTCCGATGCGATTAAGTTGATTTACTCCGAGAGCCTCAGCCTCGACGCCATCAGCCGGATGGACCTCTTTAACGTCTCGGAGATAAAACGGCCGCGCGAGGGCACCTTGGAGATAAAATTCTTCGACCGCTTTAAGGCACTCGAGAAACTGCAACAACTGGATTTCCTGAACGTCAACCAAAACACGTCATTCTACGACGCCATCGAGAGTAGCGTGAAAGCCATGAGCCTCGCCGAGCCGCCACCCTCTTGAAGGCAGGTGAGCGTTTGATTGACGTTTAAATCCTTCTCTAAAAAACAAATCCTCGCGCTTTCTTGGTGGGCCAGCCCCGACTCCCTCGACCGCTACGACGCCATCATCTGCGACGGCGCCATCCGGAGCGGCAAAACGTTGTGCATGGGCATCTCCTTCGTAGCGTGGGCCATGCGAAACTTTAACGCCTCAACCTTCGCGATTTGCGGAAAAACTCTCGGATCAATTAAGCGAAATTTCATCGATCCGGTTTTGCCAACCCTTATTGAACTCGGCTTTAAATGTCACTTCAAGATTTCCGAGAACCTGCTCACCGTTAGCTTTGGGCGCGTCGAGAATAAATTTTATTTGTTCTCCGGCAAGGACGAGGCCAGTGCGGCGTTCATTCAGGGCATTACCCTCGCGGGCATCCTCTTCGATGAGGTTGCCTTGATGCCTCAATCTTTCGTGGAGCAGGCTTTGGCGCGATGCTCGGTGAGTGGCTCGAAGTTTTGGTTCAACTGCAACCCCGAATTCCCGCAGCACTGGTTCTATCAGGAGTGGATTCAGAAGGCCGCCCAAAAGCGCGCCCTCTACTTGCACTTCACCCTCGACGACAACCCCTCCCTCTCGAGCGAGATAAAGCAGCGCTACAAGGACTTGTACAGCGGAACCTTCTACGAGCGCTTCATCGAGGGCAAGTGGGTCGCGGCACAAGGCGTTATCTATCCGGAAATGACTAAACCAGAGGCCTTCGTAAGCCTTCCAGGTGGCCACTTCGATAAGTATTTCGTCTCCTGCGACTACGGCACCGTGAATCCAACCTCTATGGGCCTTTGGGCCAAACACGACGCCGTTTGGTATCGCATCCGGGAGTATTACTTCGACTCGCGAAAAGAAGGCTACTCGCGCACCGACGAGGAACATTACTCTGCACTTTGCGAGTTGGTCGGCGATCTCGACATCTCGGCCATTACCGTCGACCCCTCCGCGGCAAGCTTCATCACTTTGATTCGTCGGCGAGGAAAATATAAGGTCATTCCAGCTAAGAATAATGTGCTCGACGGCATCCGCAAGGTGTCTACGGCCCTTAAGAACAATTCGTTGAGGATTTGCAACACTTGCACCGCCGCCATGCGCGAGTTTTCGCTCTACCGCTGGGAGGATTCCCTCAGCAAGGACGTGCCCGTGAAGGAGAACGATCACGCCATGGATGACATTCGCTACTTCGTGACGACCTTGATGGACGACGCCGACGAGGATGGCTTCTTCGCGCTGGCTTGCAAACGACATTGATTTCGGAAATGCCCTAAGCAAGCAGCCACTGGCGCCGCGAGGCGCCGGAGGGGCCGGGGGGCCTCGGGCCACCCGCGGACCCCACAATGTTTGGTGTTGTGGGGC
>JAZQMR010000077.1:0-2068 GCA_045543505.1 Acutalibacteraceae bacterium
ACGTTGCCTGCGCGGGCTCCGCGCCGCGACATGTCCAGTGCGGTCACGCACTTACCCATACCAAGTGCCACTGACTAAAATTCCGTTTTGAAATTGCAACTGGCAACCGTTTGACCATCGGCTCAAAGTGCCATCGCTATTCATTTCCAGCGGCTGAACCATGTTCAGCGTTCCGGTAATTCCGCCTCCCTCAAAACTCACATTTCTCAACGTGTAATAGTGCATGTCGATATCGCAGCCGGCGTGCAGCGTGTCTTCGGCGTAATTTTCCCAGGCTTTGCCGTTTTGCACGTATGTCCATTTTGTCGTATAAGTACTATCAGATTCGCTTGTTTGAACGGCCCACGACATATATGAACCTTGATGTTCCAAATCAAAAGTTAACCCTTTTTTGGCGTTGTCAATCGAAAGCTGATTTGTTCCGATTTTGCCGACATAGTATCCATCACGATAAAAATGGTTGCCGTTTTCATCGAACACAGCACGCCGTTGGTTAGCATCAAGCGAGCCGTTATAAATAGCCAATTGTCCGGCTTCAAGCTGAATGTAATTGCTGTTGTTATTCCACGCAACTCGCACGCTGTAGGCGTTTTGGGTAATTTTTGTCGCGAACTCGGAGTTATCAACTTTTTTCGAAACTTCAGTGCTAATCTCGCTTGCAGTCTGAGTTAACGCGGTTTTCGTGGCGTAAGTACTTGACGCTGAATTTTTGGTTAAATATGTTTCTGAAATTGTGCTCGAAAGCTGCCCGTCAGCGACCTGAAAAGCTTGTGTTACATTAGTTTCAACGTCATTTATCGCGTCCGTAACGCTTTTCGTGTACTCTTGAGAAAGGCTTTCGGCCTCGACAGAACCGGCTTTGATAAGCGCTCCGTTAATTGTTCCTGCAGTGATAAAATCAGCGACAATCGCACCATCCATCGTCATAGCCAGCTCAAATGGACCGTTAACTCCTGTTGAGCTATAGCCAAGCCCCGATAGATTCCAGCGCCAAACTCGTTGCGCGCTGTTCATATCCGGCGTATCCATGATGAAAATTTCCTGCGGCTTTTCAGACGGGTGAAGCACAACGTAACCACCGGAA
Source organism: Acutalibacteraceae bacterium (assembly GCA_045543505.1). GTDB lineage: Bacteria > Bacillota > Clostridia > Oscillospirales > Acutalibacteraceae > CAG-557. The sequence goes on from JAZQMR010000077.1 coordinate 1,085, forward strand.
TTACCAGTAATCAGCTGTGTTGCGTTAATTATGGCTTGCTCGAGGGCCGTTGTGGTCTATTCTTTTTGCTGTTTGACATATTGGCGCTGAACGTCACCGTATTTTGGGTTTACGTTGCCCAAAATTACCTTTTTATAACGCCGTGAAAGTGAGTCAAACTCGTAGCTTATGACCTTTGTGCTAAGCTCAATTTTCAAATCCTCGTGGAAAATCTGCACGGTGTCACCAATGTAGACTTTTTCTAATACAGAAAAATCCTTATACTCCTCGGTATCTTGAAGTGGCACAAACTCGACCGTAGCGGTGAATTGAGGCTTATCGATACCGTTTGCGAATTCTTGGTTTGCGGCATTTCTAAGCGCTTCTAAAGCTTGATACTCGCTCATTTTTTCGCTTATTTTTATATCAGAATAATGAATGCGAGTAGTTTTTACATTGACATAATTACCGATAAGCGGCGACTCTACATACTTTTCTGGCAGTTTCAAAAGAGTTTGGCTGTCTTCTTTTAAGCCGGTTGGCATAATTTTTGTTGCAACGCTAGATAAATCAGTTACCAGCCTCAGCCCAATGAGGTTTTTACGATACCTTATTGACACGCTGCGGTCTGCACCGATGCGTTTTTTTATTCTCACAAAGAAGTTATCGCGCTCAACTTCACCGTCTCCGCTTTTCTTTGCGGAAAGAAAAGCTCGCAAAAGAAACGGATTCGCGCACACAGCCACAAATAAACCAAAGCTTCTAGTTCACGCGATTTTCATATTGCGCGACCGAGAAGCTTTAATGCTTATCCAAGCTTTACCGCGACCCGTCCTGTGCGGCCACGCACTCAAAAGGTCGTAAAAGATATGGCGCGCATAGAAAACTGGATTTCCAAGCATATCGATGTCAGAATTGTAAATTCCAAAGAACGCTTATTGTATTTTTTCATATCAGTTAATTTCTCTCACTGCCATGCGGTTTTTGTAGAGTCCACGTTTAATT
>JAZQMR010000078.1:0-5086 GCA_045543505.1 Acutalibacteraceae bacterium
TGAATGGTGGGTTCCTGGGTGAAAATTAAGACTTTGATTTTTTTACATCTATTACTGCTCGTGTATTCATGCGGAGGTGTTTTCAGCAAGTTAGCTGGAATGCAAACTTTTTTGAGTGTGCCGTTTTTTATTTACTACGGTATCGTGCTCTTAATTTTGTTTGTATATGCGATTGCATGGCAGAAGGTAATCAAGGTATTGCCATTAACAACTGCGTTCGCGAATAAAGCTGTAACGGTTGCGTTACGCATTTGTTTAAGAGTAAAACAGTTTTTCTTGTTTAACTTTTTAGGCTGTCCTATGTATGTGCACCGGTAATACCAAAAGAATGGGTCATTAAAACCTTTGCAAATGCTTCTCCAAACGGAGTCAAGTCTACTATACGGTGTCCGCAAATACATAACTACCATGTAGCCAGCTCTCGTATCGGGGTTACATTGCCATAAAGAAATATAGTTAGAGGGCTCTTTTTTATATTCGCTTAAAAATTCATCATCTGCGGGTGAACCGATTAAAAATGCACTTTTGGGCTTTGGTAATTCAGGTTTTATGTATTGAAGTCCACCTACGCATTTTGGCGCATAATCGTATAGAAATGCCCACAATTCGGCTATACTCAAATTGTTGTCTTCTCTAAACTTTTGAAACGCCTCGCAAACTTTACCGTAATACATAAATCGGCCTTTATAATCTTTTTTTACCGGCAAATTTTTAACGTCAAGCTCAACCCCAAAAGTCTCAACTATGTAGGTAAGGACATTGAAGTTTCCGTAGAAATAATAAGGAATGAAAATTTTGGGAAGTTCTTTGGCTAGCTGAGTTGTAAAATATGCTAGATTTGAAGTGAAGCATTCGAAAATTTCAGAATCAAATTTAAGACCGTATTCTTTTTTCAAAGTGTTCCACACTTTAAGACAAGCTTTTTCGCAAGTATATTTAACTCTTTTTTCAAAAAACAGTTTTATTAGACCTAATTTTATGTCAGCAAAAAATTCAACAATGCCACTTTTAATATTCTGATTTATAAAGTTAAAAGGGCAATAATCTTCATGTAATCTTTTAATAGTATCAAAAAAGTCACTGTTAATTTTTATATTTTTGAAATCTTCGTTCAAGAAACTTTCAAAAAGTTTAACAATTTTATCTCCACCGGCTTTGAGATAATTTTCCCACTGATATTCGTTAAACATATTCATTCCTCCTTTAAGTCTAAGATATCTTTCGCTTGTCGTTCTTTTCCTTCTCGATCGCCTCTTTGTAGAGTTTCATAAAACTGGCGACGATTTCTTCTTCGGTTTCGAAGCCTTTGTTGCCGTAGGCGGCCTTAACTGCTTTATCGAGCTTTTCGTGGGCTTTGGTAAGTTCAGAAGGTATTGTGTTCGGGTCATACAACCCGGCAAGAGTACTGTAGACGCCATTAACGAGCTGTACAGTTTAATACAATCACAATAGCTCTTCGTCGTCCAACTTAACAAGGAAAACATAGGCCTCATATTGCAAGTTATCTATTATGAAAATGGCCTCTTCCCCACTTTTTATCTCATAGAACTTTATCGGCTGCTGAATCCTATCGCTTACATTGACCAGGTCCTCAAAGGCATAAACCTCAGTTAAGTTCTCGTTGACCTTGAACATTCTCTTAGACTTAACTATCAGCTGGTCGTACTTTTTGAAAATGTCTTTTATTTCCTTCTCATAGGGTTTCAAGTTGGGTAAACACGCCTTAATAGACTTTATCGAGCGAAATAGCAGCAACGCGAACAAAACTCCAAATACGATTGCGAAAATTAGCCAAAGCACATTTATACCTTTGCTAACGAACTGACCCGAGTCTTCCTTAGTCGCAGCAGTTTCGTCTATGTCTATTAACTTTTCATTGAGAGGTATCCTCAAGCTCGTCTCGCTACTTCTGTTTATGTTATCAATATCCTCGAACTTTCCGGTTGCGTTGACCGAAAATTTGATATCTAAATAGCAAGTTGGAGCGATACCATTTGCGCTCGCAAAGGACTGAACTATCGAGTTATACTTCTCGTAAGGTATACTTAAGCTTTCGCTAATTTTCACATCGGCAGCGTTACCTGTTTTTGTCTCCGATTCAAGTAGCTGCTCGGTATCCTCAAACAGGACCTTATCTCCGCTATCCTTAGCGTTTTTATCCGTTATATATAGCTTTGCATTCACGGCGTAGTGATATGAGTAATCGACTTTATCGTCAAAATGCAGATTATAATTAAAATTCAAGTCAACATTATCGATGAGACTTGAAATGTATGACATATTACTTTTTTGAGTATCTTCTTCGTAAAATGGATTTTCTTTTAGATCGATGTGGTAGCCTATTTTATTTTTATCTGAGTAGTCTAATTTATTTCGTATGGTGCCCTCTTGCACCTTCGAGGAAAATGTCGCCGTTAGCGCTGCGCAAGCAATCGCAAGAACTACCGTAATAGCGCACTTTATTTGTTTGGCGTACTTCCCCATTTGGGTTCTCATATTATTTTTAATTTCTTTACTTTTTAATTTTTCGTTTCCTTTTTTACTTTCCGTTGCATCTACCTTTATCGGAGGCTCCTTCTTGGGAGGCTCTACTCTTACTTTCTTAGATGGCTCCTTTTTGAGCAGCTTTTCTTTTTTAGCTTGCTCCTTCTTGAGGAGCTTTTCTTTTTTTCGGGATGCGCTTTTTTCACTTCGAGTTTCCTTCATAAAGTGCTTACCTTTTTTGGAAAGGCCCATGATGCGTCACCCCCCACCGATAAGTTTGTTCCATAGCAAAACAGGATATCCAATGGCTGGCACACTTATTTTAGACACGCCAATAACCTCATCGGGCTTCACGACCCAATTATCGACCTCAGCGTTATTATCGCCTTTCGTATAGAAACTACGATTTTTATCTTGCTCATCTATCTTGACGACTCGATGCGAAACTGCCACACCATGCTTATTGAATACAAGCACGTCGCCCAACTTAACTTCATCGACGTGGTCCTTGTAGTATTGATCCACGATGACCATGTCGCCGATCCTAATGGTTGGCTCCATGGAGCCACTAACGATAGTCAACGCATGAAACCTAAAGACACCACTCGTGAAGTACACTGCAACCATCATAATCGCGACACCAATTGCCTTACCCACCTTGCTGCCATTGCTTTTAGGCTCGGTATGAATAATCCTCTTTGTTCTCGGGTGCAAGGTCCTATACAAATTAAAGACCAGCAGTGCCGGAAGAACAATCGCGATAACAGAGTTAACGAAGTCGCCGAAGTCTGGGAGCAGCGGCATAAGGATACGGAACATCTCCGTGAGAAGCCTGTAGAGTATGCATGGCGAGTAGCCAAACATCTTACTCATATAGGTGAGCAAAAAATTCTTACTAACGCTCGGGAAAATATTGATGGTAGAAAACTCGACAAAAGCATCCAAGCTAGAAGCGTCGAAGTACAAAATCGGGAAAGCTATATCTACCAGCAGGAACATAGCCCCGACAAGTATCGATTGCAAAAGTGTTTTTGCCTTGAAGCACAAAATGTAACGTAAAATCTCTGAAAGGAAAATCAACGCAAGCAACGAAACCGCATTAAGTTTCGGAGTTCGATTTTCTAGGAAGCCCACGCTCAGGCCGACGAGAAACTGCGCAGCGGCAGCGCTGCCGGCCCAAAGCAGGACTTTTACTCGAACTGTAAAAAGTAAATGTGATTTCTCCTTGACGAACCCAAAGAACCCAAGGGAAGCAGCCAGCGCGCCGCCGACCACAGCAAGCATCCACCAGTCGTTGAGGACGCGGATGAATGCATTGCCGACGAGGACCGCAGAGACCCCCGCGAGAACAGAATAGAGTTTAGAATCGCGGCGCATGCCGGCACCCCCCAGCTAGGTTACATTAGGCTTGACTTGGGTCCACAGCCGACCACTCCATGGAAATTTGGCCCAGAGTTATTTCCGCACCGTAGGCACCGGACTGGTCATCGCCACCATCGGCATCCCAGGCCGCAAAAAGTGAAGGGTTGTCGTCCGTAGGATCGGTAGCCGCCGCACCAACAACAACCGTGATGGACTCACCAGGCGCCACAGTAATGTACTGATTGTACGAGGTGCCATCCGGAGACCTGAAAACACGTTCACCGTCCGAAGACTTCAAGATACATGCATCCCCATCACTTGTCCGCAAGATAACCGAATAGTCTAGACCGGAAGTAGTAGCACCAGCACCATCCTTTGGCATGTCAGTATGCTCAATAGTCACGTCTTTTAAGTAGGCCGTAGCGCCACCCGTATTTTTTATTGCAAAGCTATACGCCGCAGAATCTCCTTTCTCCTTCAAGGTAATGGTAAAAGGCTGAATCCTAGAAACGCGATTGGCCGAGTCGAAGCTTTTAACCGTCATGTCTGTGGCCTCCGCAGAACCATTAATCTGGGCACTAGACGCAGGGATAACGCCGTCCTCGGATTCAAATACGGTAGCAGAGTCTGACGTATCTGTGGCGAAGACCATCTTAAACGGGCTACCTTCCACGGTAACACTACCGTTGATGTAGTTGTAGCCGGTGTAGGCCGCGAACGCCACTGTGGCCGTGAACACGCACGACAAAAGTGCGATAAGGCCAACCTTTTTCTTTCCATTTCGAAATCTCATAATTATCTTTCCTTTCTCATTCACAAAAATTTTAAATTAAAAATATGTAGCTGCCAATTTTAAACCCTCATTTTAACCAATCCTTTCCTTCGCAAAATGCGATTTTACTTGATTATAGCATAGAGACTTTCGTGTGTCAACGCTTTCAACAAAAAAAAACGAAAATGAACATTTCATTGCGCAAGTTGCACAATTTTATCTTATGCTACGTGCCACCTAACGCCGGCTGCAGACGTGTATAATTAGCTATATTCAAGCACGCAAAAATAAAAAAAGCAGTTAAGTGCAATCCTAACTGCTTTTGATAATTCAACAAAAGTTCAACTAATTTATAAAATTAAACGAAAAACTACTAAAGGTAATTAAACGTGGACTCTACAAAAACCGCATGGCAGTGAGAGAAATTAACTGATATGAAAAAATACAATAAGCGTTCTTTGGAATTTA
>JAZQMR010000079.1:0-1936 GCA_045543505.1 Acutalibacteraceae bacterium
CGGCGCACCTCCGTCTACGACAATTCGCAGGCCGTCCGAGCAGGGAAATAAAATCATCGTTAGCTCGCCAAAACCGTCGCCACTATCCTCGTTGTACTTCCAACGAAAATATTTCTCGCCATCTTTTTTCACAAGTGTCGGCCGGTTTGCAGGATTTAGAAATCTAAAATTCTCCGTAACGCCAGTCAGCTTGTAAACCAAGGCCTCGGCGCCATTCCAGGCATCAAGTATGTAACCATAGTCGGTTTGAGAGAGCTCAATCTCTCGGCTGTCTTTAGCTTCTTTGGCAACTTTTCCCGTTGAAGGAAGCACCATATCCTTCTCTGCCTCCAGGCCACCAGACGGAGTAGGTCTCATTACATCTTTAATTTTTTGCCCTGCTTCCTCAAGCGGTTCTTTCGCAACTTCTTCGGTAATGGTTAGATCGGCAGGTAACGTAGACTTAATTGTCTCAACTGCTTCTTGAATTTCTTCTTTTTTGTCGTCTGAAACTAAATTTAAAAGCAATTTAATTGCAGATCCTTTTTGTTCAGCGCTTGTATTCGACACGGAAATTATCCGCAACAATGGTTTAATGACGTCTTCTTGAGAAACTTTACCTTTTAGTTCAGATTTTATTGCTGCTTGCACTTGGCCCTCAACAACAAGCTCTTTTGTTGAAGTTTCAACCGCCACTTTTGGAACCATCGCATCGGCTTGCACCGGTGAAATCGCTCCAAAGCCAAGCATTGCCAGAGAGAAAATTCCTCCAGACAGCAGCGCAGACTTTAGCGAAACACCGCCACTTACGTCAAGTAAATCCTCAGGCGAAAGTTTTTGAGCCACCACTTTTTCGTACTCAAGCAAGTCCTTTTCGGAAAAGTCGTAGCCCATCTTTTTCGATAACGGAATTATTTCCTCTCGAATTAACTTGCGTAACTCCGCTTCGCTTGAAATACCTCTAATCGTTACTGATAGACTCTCGCTGACAGCATTTTCTTTTGCCAATTGACTGTAAAACTCTTCGATTTTTCGCAACTCCATAATAACACTCCTTTTTAATCGCTGTTAATGTGCATTTTAGCGCATATGCAAAAAAGTGTCAACTCGCAAAATGTAACTCAACGTATATTTGTGCAAAGAGCACGGCAAGTTCCTTGTGTCAGCGTTATGTCTAATTAAAAAAATTCAAACAAAACGACAAAATAACCAAATCCAATAGCGAAGGGCACCTCCTGGGTGAAAACGAATGTGCAACTTGCGATGAATGACTCAGATCAAACTATAGCTGATTTGATTACAGATGGCTGCAATATGGGTGTTAAGTCTTTGAGCAGGTGTTTGAACCAGTATCAAGCGGCTTCCGAAAAGGCCAAAGACATCGCCAAAAGGCTCATACACCTAGAGGAGCGGCTGGTAGTCGACTTGCGCGCGTACTTGTAGCTACTATGAGGTATTTCTCAACCGCGCGAAAGCGAGCCGCTCATTTTAAAAATTTGTTCATATCTGCTATAATGTGGAAAGGCGCGTTATGCAAAACTTATGCTCAAAAGACGCAAATTTATGGCGCGCGAGCAGAGAAAAATAGAATGTATTATATTTACAGTCGCAAATCGAGGGAGTGCCCTAATCGAGCATCTAGCGGCCGCGAGGCGCCGAAGGCCATGCGTGCCTTCGGCCAGCCCAGCACTCAACAACGTTGAGTGCTGGGCCACAAAGAAAATAATATTTTCTTTGGCCTCGTGGCTTGGCTGGGCAGCTAAGCCGACGGAAAATGCTTACTTGGGGCACTCCCAAAATCGAAATATACCGGCAAAGGCGAGTCCATCGAAAATCAGGTCGAGATGTGTAAGGACTACCTTTTCTCTCACGTTAAAGATATAGATGAGAAAGACATCGTTGTCTACGAGGACGAGGGCTTTTCGGCTAAAAACTTGGAAAGGCCCATGTTCAAGCG
>JAZQMR010000080.1:0-2556 GCA_045543505.1 Acutalibacteraceae bacterium
CTGACGCAGACGACTATATCAAAAATAAACCGTCACTTGCGACGCCTGCCTCAGATGGACTTATGAGTGCTGACGATAAGGCTAAACTTGACGGAATCGAAGCAGGCACCAATGCTAATGTTCAAAGCGACTGGGATCAAACAGACAGTGGTGCCGATGATTATATAAAAAACAAGCCAACAATACCAACTAATCTAACGGACTTAGCGGGAACCTTGCCGATAAGCCAAGGGGGCACCGGTTCAGATAATGTTTTTTCAGCCTTGGCAAATTTACAAATATACACAAGTGTTGACCAGCTCAACCTGACATATCCATGTACCACGGTTGATATCTTGAATGCGATGCCGAGTAAATCTATGTTTGTGGTTAATGTTGAAAGTATGAGCTCTAGTATTACCGATGCTCCAGTAAGTTGGGGCATGATTAAAATAGTCAAGTACAACAACAGCAGACGAGAAATTGATTTTATTCGCTCTATGGGAACAAATTGCGACAGATACGCTGGAGGATTTGACTCGTCTGCGCAAGCGATAACATGGAAAAATTTGAACGATATCGGCACGTTAACAATTGAAAAAGGAGGAACCGGCGCAACCTCGGCGGAACAGGCTCTAACCAACTTAGGAGCCGCAAGTCTAACTTCTGTTGGAAATGTCTCTAGCTTATTAACTACCTCGAAAACTGTTGTAGAGGCGATAAACGAGCTGTACTCCATAATAAATAGTTAAGCATAAAAAACGAGTGCATAGTTTTTCTATGCACTTTATTTGTCTACTCAGATAACCTCAGCTTTTCCCATTCGTTTTTTAGTCCACCATGCGGTGCTTGTATAATACTATGATCTCAACAACTATTAAGCTCAATAACTTTGGGGCCGCTGTTAGTTATCGCAACATCCCAACCAATTGAAGTATAATAATCGATTTTATCATGCAAATTCCTTACCAGCTCAACGATTTGTTCCCAATAAGGTATTTTATATCCACTGTACACAATACTAGATACAGGTTGTCTTTTTCCTCTAAATTTACTAGGCCGTGTCGTCAATAAAGTTTCAATCAAAGAGCGATGCATCTAATTTGAACTGCCGCGACAAACGATGCAACATTTTTAGCGTAACGAGTGACTACACCGCGCCGTCTTTTGAAGTGCAAAAATGCATTTTCAACAAGATGACGAAGTTTATAGAGGAGCTTATCATAGTCATAACCACGGTAAGCCAGCAAATATTCATCTTGAAATTCGGCGATTAGCGCGGGTTGTCAATAAAATTTAGCTATATCGCACCAGCGTTGAGCAAAAAACTTGGAGAAAATAGCGAAAACATTCGAATTGTAAAGAACAAAATTATCATCTTCTTTTTAAAAGAACGCCCTATACAATTACCATAAATTGCCTTGATGCGATTTAAAATATCGACTCCATCTTCATGTTGGATTTTGATATTAATAACGCGTTTTTTGTTAACACTGTTGATATGCGCCACAACTTTATTGACGACACTCTCTAAATGTTTTGCATATTTGCGGACCCAATACAGGTGCATATTTTTTCCCGATTGCCAAGATCCGGCCGACTGCTCGTCAGCTATTTCCTTCCAAATATAATTTTATCGCCTGCTTTTTCACATCCTGCCATGCCCTTTATTACTCCTTTTTTAGGGTTTGTCGTATATACTTTTCCGCAGACTTTGTATTTTTGACTACCGTCCTCTGTTTTGCCGGCTTTTATTTGATTATTTTCAGCTTTACATTTCATAGAGCTGGTATATCATAAATGTTTCTGCAGGGCACTGCCTACTAAAAAAAGGGAGTGTTTCTTAAATAATCAAATGTGATACAACAGAAAGAAAAGGGCGGTGTAGATATGTACAAGTGCAAAAAGTGCGAATCAAATGAATACGTAAAAGCTGGCTTTGCAAAGGGTGAACAACGCTACAAATGCAAAAAGCAGTTGCCAATTTGTGCTAACAAGACATAAAAGCAAGAGCAAACAAGAAAAACTCCTGGCGGTTTGGATGTACGCGCACGGTTATTCATTTAGAACCATCGCCAAATTTTTTAAAGTCAACGTTCGTTTGGGTGAAAAATTTTGCAGAAAATAACTATTCAAAGCCAGCTCCAACTGACGATAGCGTAGTGATTGAGCTCGATGAAATGTGGCATTTTGTTCGCTCAAAAAAAGACAAGTTTGGATTTGGAAAGCCTACTGCAAAACCACAAAACAGTTTATTGATTGGGAATGCGGCGCACGAGACGCTGAAACATTTAGAAAAATGTACGATCGACTGAAAAAGTGGAACGTCCAGGTCTTTTTTTGCGATCGATACACTGTTTATCGTGATTTTATACCACTCGACTGTCTAATTCAAACAAAAGCGGAAACACATTTTATTGACAGCAACAACTTTCCTTAAAGACACTGGTTTGCAAGATTTAGACGGAAAACTTGCTGCGTTTCACGTTCACCTAAAATGATTGATTTGACGATATTTCTTTATTCAGCCTTCCATATCAATAAATCTATCCGTACAGTTATTTGAGCAACACCTCC
>JAZQMR010000081.1:0-6521 GCA_045543505.1 Acutalibacteraceae bacterium
CGCGGTTATTTATTCCCTATTAACCCAAACAAGCTGTATGATACAAAGATAGAGAACCTTATGGATTTTTTTACTTCGATAGAAATAATACGAGAAGATTTGCATATTGAGCAATGGGCTCTTAACAGGGCAGATTTTGCATTTGATACAGAACTCAAATATGACGATTTATATAAGAAAAGTCTTTATTTTATATGCTTACTTTCAAAAATTACAGGCATAAAGAACGCAATAGATATAGCGGATATAAATACGAAAGAAAAGCGAGCTTTGACGCTTAAAAGCCCATTTTTTGAATTTCAAATATATGATAAAGCTCTCGAAAGCAAAAACAAACAGCCTTGCTGTCGTTTCGAATTCCGTTTTAAGAATATAGATAAATGTGATTTTTATAGTATAATTGCACACTTGAAAACACTCTTTAACAAGTTGCCAACTGCAATAGGTACGCTCGAAAAGCAGCGCATATGTGATTTGTATGCTTTATGGGAACGCGAGAAAAAAGCAGTTGGTGTTGCACAAACAAAGAGTTTCAGCGAGTTTGTTCGTCGGCACAGCAACGACATTTTTACAAGAAATATTGCAAAAGGTTTACACGCTAAAATTTGCAACGGTGATTTTAACAACTGGCTTGGGACGTTCAGACGCAGCAGTCAGCTAAGTTTTATCACAAAATCAGACATTCAAGATATGGTAAAAGACTTAAAAAACGCTCTAAATAGATATATTTAAAATATGTATTTGGAATACATGTTTTTAAAGGCGCGTCAAAGATAACATGGCGTTCGAAACCGCATAAAAATAGGCTTTCTGTGGATTTGGCCAACTCAAGCTTTTACTAATATGAGATGTTATATTTTTCACAGAGAATCAATTTGAAATGCGAAATAAAAATTTATTCACAGCAAAAGGGGAGGCGCAATCGTGGCAAATGAAAAAAATTTAAGGCCGCTAAATACTCGTTCACAAAGAGAACGCAAAGAAATATCGAAGATGGGTGCAAAAGCCAGCAACCAGGTGCAGGCCAATAAAAAAGCCTTAAGAGAGGCGGCAAAAATCTTAATTGCCATGCCTACCGATAAAGAGACCACTGCAAAATTAAAAACATATCGGTTAGCTAGCTGTGATTGTACCTATGCGATGGCTCTCGTGGCTGCTCAATTCAAAAATGCATTACAAGGAGATACACGGGCGTTTACAGCAATAAGAGATATAATTGGCGAAAAACCTAAAGATAACGATCTTGAGGAACTCGAACAGGATAACAAAGTCGTTATAAACATCATTCCTGCTAACGAAGCGGGAACAGAGAGATAAAAGTAAAGCTTTTGCGGGTGTGTCCACATAAAATTTAGTCAAAAAATTCGTATGAGGTTTTCATTGAATCAATAGAGCCCTATGTGTGATTTGTGAAAACAGCGCGATGAATACTGGTAGAATTGTCACCTGAAGTACTTCTGTGAACACGATTTAATACTAAATGTAATCTTATCCTGAATAGCGTCCCGCCTCTTGAACAATTTTAACAAAAAAACACAACTTAAAATCTCTATCGACAAATATTGACATCGCGCGATTATTATTGTTATTATTATTGTTATGCGCCAGCGATTGTTTTTGTGCATTTTCGCAACCCAAAGATATGTGTATTTGAGGAGGTTAACTATGCGTAAAAGTTTATGGTGCCTTATTTTATCGGCAATTTTTATCCCTGTAATACTTGCTGGATGTGGGAAAAAACCAGAAATCTCAGAACCTACAAGCTTTGAGACCAGCTTCGAAAACGAAATAACTCAAGATGAGAACCAGCAAGGAGAGCCTCTAGAGGAAGTTTCCCCAGAATCAACAGAGCCTAACGAAAAAATCGAAGTTGCATCGTCGGAGCAAACAGATGTAAACAAAAACGAAAAACAAATTGCTACAACTAAAAATACAAAATCAAATAAAGCAACTCAAACGGCATCTACAACGACTAAAGAAATCGAACAAACTTGCCAGCACAACTTTATTGTAGACAGCGAGCAAGCCGCATCTTGCACGGCGAGCGGAACAAAAGTTCATAAATGTACCAACTGCGGACAAGTCTATCAGGAAGAGTTGCCTGCGCATGGTCATAATTTTGTTGAGGTCGCAACCTCTGCACCAACTTGTACAAACGCAGGTTCTTGCACAATGAGATGTACGCATTGTGGTCAAGAATATAGCGAACAAACCGCAGATCCACTCGGGCACGCATTTAGCGGCTGGACTATCAACGAAAACCACCATAGCCGCTCATGCTCTCGTTGTGGCCATGCTGAAAAAGGCACTCATCAATTGAAGGACAGCATATGCCAGGTTTGTGGCGTCGTTGACTTTAGATAAACAAAATTTATCCTTCGGAGGGACTTTATGAAAAAGTTTGTGAAAAGACTGTCTTTGCTGATTCTTTCCTTAGCAGTAGTTTTAAACATTTTTAATGTCTCGTGCGACGCCGTTACAAAGAAAAAGAAGAATTTGTTCTTTCACGTCGATTATAAACTCCCAACGATTACAGCTATTGCCTTAAATCATCCCGAAGCACAAAACGATATTTTAGTTCTTAACCCAAATCAGGTCGCTATCGATAAACTAAAAAAAGTGTTTGATCATGTATATTATAAATACGATTCAAAAAGCTTTAATGAGTTTATGAGCAAAAAAGACTCATATGATAATTTTTTCGGGTGTAACTGGTATCATGGACATTATATGTCGTTTCTTAGTCCAAATAAAAAATATTGCCACTTCGAAGATGGCGCCTATGAATATTATAAGGACAGTGCTTTTAATTGGCTTTGTAAAAGAGATAGAGTATCTAAAATGTTTTTGTTTTTTCCAGAATATCGTTTTGACACCTTGAAATCGCTACCCGCTGAAAAGATAAATAGAGATAAATATCTTAAAACGGTAAAAATCTTATACGAGCCAAAACCTCTGAAAAAACAAATTATTTATAGCTTAGATTGCCCTGAGTTTTTTAATAGTAATATTTCCAAACAAATCCTAGACATAATTAGACCTTATGATGTTGCTATAAAATGTCATCCTCGCGACGGAAAAAAGTATTTGTGGCCAAGCAATTTTACAGTATTAGATAGAAACAAGCCTTTTGAGAGTTTTTATTATGGCTTTAACGGTATATTCATCTCAAATTTAAGCTCTTGTCTTCACACCGCTAAGTTTATGCAGCCAGACTCTGTTGTGATTTGCACAATCTATCTCGATAGCAGTAAGAATCTAAAAGAAAGTGAAAAATACATAAAAATGCTCAAGGAACTTGGCGTGCTCTTCCCGAAAACGTTGGCTGAGTTGAAATCTATGATTTCTCAGAATATAAACAAAATTTAAGGAGGATTCTTCATGAAAAACAAGGTTGTAAGAGCTTTATTGGCAGTGGTAATGGCGTGTAGCTTATTTGCTTCGTGCCAACCGGTAGTTACTTTTGCGGATAATGCTGAACAAATGATTTCCGCTGAAGAAAAAGAGACAACTAAACCCTTGAAGATTGTTGGCGTAATTCCTGCACGATATGCTTCCTCGCGATTTCCCGGCAAACCGTTAGCAGACATATGCGGTAAGCCAATGGTCTGGTGGGTTTATCAACAGGCAAAAAAAGTACCCGAACTTAGCGAAGTTTACGTGGCCACCGATGACGAACGTATCGAAACTGTTTGCAAGCAGTACAACATGAACGTGATTATGACGTCAAAGGATGTCAAAACTTGTACAGGACGAATCTGTGCGGCTTCAAAACAAATATCTGCAGATATTTATATAGCCATCAACGGCGACGAACCCTTAATCGACCCAGCGGTTATCAGTAAAATTATTCCCACTGAAATTGATAAGCGCGAGTGTTTTATAGCCAACATAGTTAGTGAAGTTAATGATCCAGTTGAAGCAATAGATTTTACTAACATAAAAGTAGTTTCTGACGCCCAAGATAACATTCTATTTATGTCTAGAAGCCCTATTCCGTATCCGAAAGCTAGTATGGACTATAAATACTTAAAACACATCGGAATTATGGCGTACAATTTAGAAGCATTAAATCTTTACGAAAATACAGCAAAAGGGTTTTTAGAGTCTATAGAAGATGTGGATTATTTACGTTTCATAGAAAATGGAAAAAGAGTAAAAGCAATAAGAGCCAAATCTAAATCACTTTCTGTTGATACCCAAAAAGATTTAGAAAGAGTTCGAAGCATTATATCGGAAAATCTAAAAAAAAATTAAAAATACTCGATTGCACGCTTCGTGATGGCGGTTACATAAATAATTGGGGGTTCGGAAAAGAAAATATAAGCGGCATAATAAATAAACTCGCTGACTCAAATGTTGATATCATAGAGTGTGGCTTTATAAAAAACAAATCATATAATGAAGATTCTTCAGAGTTCGACAAAGTTTCTCGTATAAATAAATTTGTAGAAAATAGTTTAGATACTACAATGCATGTTGTAATGATCCGCGAAGAAGATATCGATGAAGATTTTGATAAAAACACTCAAGATGTAAAAATTGACGGGGTAAGGATTTTATTTAAAAAAGAAAACACTGACTCTGCTATTAAAAAAGCGATGTTCTTAAAAGACAAAGGCTACAAAATATTTTTGCAGCCCGCAACAGTAACTGACTATTCAATAGATGAATTTAAATACTTAATCGAATTGACAAATGAAGTAAACCCATATGCTTTTTATATTGTTGATACGCTTGGAATATTGCAAAAAGCTGAATTGCTAAAGCTCTTTAACATAGCGGATAAGAATTTAGCACCAGATATAGCCATTGGATTTCACTCTCATAACAACTTGCAGCTGGCTTTTTCTAATGCGCTGGCGTTGCTCGACGTGGCCACCGAGCGAGAAATAATCATTGATTCATCCGTCTTTGGCATGGGCCGAGGCGCCGGAAATCTATGTACAGAGCTTTTAATGCAAGAGTTAAATACTCGCTACGGTGAAAAATATGACTTAGAGCCCATCTTTAAAATATACGACGAGCACTTAAAAGACATATATGAAAAGACATCGTGGGGCTATTCCATGCCGCTGTTCATTTCCGCTAAGCATAAATGTCACCCGAATTACGCTATTCATCTCGACAAATTAGGCCTGAGTTCATCTGAAATCGACAAGATTCTCTCAAATATACCCGCGGAGAAAAAGAGCGTCTTTGACCAAAACTATATGCAAAAACTCTACGACGAATATATAAATCAAAAAAGGCAATACGATTGTATTGCCTTCGACTTGGACGGAACGCTCATCGACAGTGCTGAGGGGGTTCTAAACGCAATTCGCTATGTCGAAAAGGAACTTCAGCTCACGCCGCTAGACGAAAACCAGCTGAAATCATGCATTGGTCCGCCATTAAAACATACCTATGGAGTTGTACATCAGCTTAGCGGAGAAGATTTAGAAAACGCCATTTATTTGCATAAGAAGTATATGTCAGAAAAAGGCTACAAAGAGGCTAAGCTTTATAACGGTGTTGACGAAATGTTGAAGTCGTTAAAAGCCCACGGCAAAAAGTTAGCAGTAGCAACGTTAAAACAAGAGGCGATAGCGAAACAAACCTTAACTCACTTAGGCATAAGCCATTATTTCGACTTAATCTTAGGTCAAAACCCAACAGAGTCATTAAAGAAGGCAAATTTGTTGACTCAAATAAAAAAAGAGCTATTACCACAACGGCTAGTTTTAGTTGGAGATTCAAAGTTTGATGAAGAAGCCGCAAATGCAACTAACACGGACTTCATCGCGGTAACATATGGCTATGGGTTTGCACCGGACATAAATACCGATGCTGTAAAGGCTATTAAGCTATGCAGGAATACAAGTGGAGTTAAGGTTTGTTTTAATTAAAAATATTGCCACTCATATCAAAATTAGCCAAATTAAAAAGCAGTTAGGGTTGTACTTAACTGCTTTTTATAATTCAACAAAAGTTCAACTAATTTATAAAACTAACCGAAAAACTGATGAATGAGATTAAAAGTGGAGCCTACGAAAACCGCATAACGTTGAGAGAAATTAACTGATATGAAAAAATACAATAAGCGTTCTTTGGAATTTATAATTCTGACGTCGATATGCTTGGAAATCCAGTTTTCTATGCGCGCCATATTTTTTACGACCTTTTGAGTGCGTGGCCGCACTGGACGGGTCGCGGTAAAGCTTGGATGAGCATTAAAGCTTCTCGGTCGCGCAATATGAAAATCGCGTGAAATAGAGCTTTTGGTTTATTTGTGGCTTTGTGCGCGAATCCGTTTCTTTTGCGAGCTTTTCTTTTCGTAAAGAAAAGTGGAGGCGGTGCGACGAAAATAATGCCAACCGGCTTAAAAGAAGACGGACACCACCTAGCGGTGGAGCATGCGCCTACGGCGGCCTCATAATTAGACGCGAGCATCAAATAGGATCAGCAAGATTATTGTGGCCACTCCGCCAGTGCAAAATCAAAAATATAGGCAATTATGTGAATGTGAAAACTACTCG
>JAZQMR010000082.1:0-3272 GCA_045543505.1 Acutalibacteraceae bacterium
AGAAAATAATATTTTCTTTGGCCTCGCGGCCCGGCCGTAGCAGCTAACCCAATAGAAAATACTCACTTGGGACACTCTCAATTTTCGTCGCTATTCTCAATTGGATCTGCTGGCTCAAGCAACTCAGGTGTCTCAGCCGCAAGCGCATTTCTTATCTCTCCAACGACATCGCCCTTAACGTACTCCATCGTCAAGCGAATCGCGTTCTTGAAGGTCTTGGCCGTCGAGTTTCCATGCGCCTTAAAGACCGGCTTCGCGATGCCCATAATCGGCGCGCCACCATACTCGTTGTAGTCGATTTGCTTTTTGAGGGCTCGCATCTCCGGCAAAACCATCGCTCCTGCAAGTTTTGTCTTGATGTTCGATTCGAACATAGTTTTTATCTTGCCCATCAAGGTCGTCGCGACGCCCTCAAAGAACTTCAGCATGACGTTGCCGGTAAAACCATCCGTCACAACGACGTCCGCAGCATCGGCCATTACCTCGCGCGCCTCGATGTTGCCAACAAAATTGAGGTTGCTCTCCTTGAGCTTCTTATAGGCCTCATGCTGGAACTCGCCGCCCTTATGCTCTTCAACGCCTACATTCACAAGGCCAACTCGCGGATTCTTAATGCCCATCACCTTGTTCATGTAAATCGAGCCCATCACGCCGAATTGCTTGAGCATCTCTGGGCGACACTCAACGTTCGCGCCGCTATCTACGAGCATAAAAAAGCCCTTATCTTTCGGCATAACCGGCGCAAAGGCACAACGCTTAATGCCCTTGATGCGCTTCACGATGAAGGTCGCCCCCATGACCAGCGCGCCGCTATTTCCGGCCGAGATGAACGCGTCGCCCTCGCCCTTGGAAAGCAACCTTAAGCCTTGTGCCATGGTCGACTCGTTCTTCGACTTCATAATCTCAGAAGGGTCGTCCTCGTTGGAAATCACGTCCTCGACGTCGTGAATGTCCATGTGATATAGGATTATTTTATTCTCGGTGGCGATCTTCTCGATGATCTTCCTCGAGCCCACCAGCAAGATGTTCACATCATACTCCGCGACAGCCTCAGCGCAGCCCTTGAGCACCTCGAGTGGCGCGTTGTCGCCCCCGAAAGCATCAACGATTATTCTCATGAGTATCACAACTTTCTCTCAAAATTTTAATGGATCTGTTCGCAAGGGCCTCATAGCGAATTTTCTTGTCGCGAATGTGCTCCTCCAAGGCCGGCAAAATCCCGAAATTTGCGCCCATCGGCTGAAACTCATTTTGGCCGCCCTCGCTAATATAACGACTCAGCGCACCAATCATAGTTTCTCGCGGCAAGACTAAAGTCGACTCGCCCCTCAGGCGCCGAACCACGTTCATTCCGGCCATAATTCCAGAGCCCGCCGACTCCATATAGCCCTCCACGCCGGTAATTTGGCCCGCGAAGAAAAGTTTTGGATTCGACCTCAAGCTAAAGTCCGCATTGAGGACCTGCGGCGAGTTGATGAACGTATTTCGATGCATCACCCCGTAGCGCATAAAATCAGCATTCTTAAGGGCCGGTATCATCCCGAAGACGCGCTTTTGCTCCGAGAATTTAAGGTTTGTCTGGAAGCCGACCATATTGTAAAGGGTTCCATCGGCGTTCTCCATGCGCAGCTGCAGCACCGCCCAAGGACGTCGGCCAGTTTTCGGGTCGCGAAGACCCACGGGTTTCATCGGACCAAAGCGCAAGGTATCCTCGCCGCGCTGCGCCATCACCTCGACCGGCATGCAACCTTCGTAGACCTTCGGATTCTGCACGTCCACGTCGTGGACAGGCGCCCGCTCCGCCGAGACCAGCTCCCGGTAGAACGCCTCGTATTCTTCCTTGCTCAGCGGGCAATTCACATATGCGTTGTCGTCGCCCTTATCGTACCGCGAGGCCAAAAACGCGTGCTCCATATCGAGGCTCTCAGCGGTTATAATCGGCGCTGCTGCATCGAAGAAACTCAGCGAACCGCCGCACAAATTCGAAATTTCCTTGGCCAAGCTGTCACTCGTGAGGGGCCCCGTCGCAACAACAGTCAGCTCGTCCACCGGCAAAGTAGAAACTTCTCCCTCGACGACGTTTATCAATGGATTCGCGCGAATTTTCTCCGTCACAAGGGCCGAAAATTTCTCTCTGTCGACCGCCAAAGCTCCGCCTGCTGGCACCTTGCAAACGTCCGCGCACTGCATAAGGATCGACCCCAAAAGTCGCATTTCTTCCTTTAGGAGTCCCGCCGCACTGGAGATCCGCTCGGCCTTTAGCGAGTTTGAGCAAACCAGCTCCGCGAAATTTTCACTCTTGTGGGCCGGAGAAAATTTGCTGGGTTTCATCTCAAATAAGTTGACCTTCACCCCGCGCGAGGCAATTTGCCAAGCCGCCTCGCAGCCCGCCAAGCCCGCTCCAATCACATTTACAGTCATGCGTCCTCTTTTTTCTCATAGCCGCAATTTTCGGCTATGCAATGGATTTTTTTCTTTTTGCCGAGCTTCTCGAACAAATTTTGGCCGCACTTCGGACACTTTTCCGCAAGGGGCTTGTCGTTCGAAATGAAGTCGCATTTCGGGTAATTTTTGCAGCCGTAGAAGGTGCGTCCACGCTTAGTTTTCCTCTCGACGATGTCGCCGCCGCACTTCGGGCAAGGCACGCCCACGCTCACGTCGATGCTCTTGATATTTTTGCACTCCGGGTAGCCGGGACAAGCGAGGAACTTCCCGTAACGGCCCATCTTGTAGACCATTTTGCGGCCGCACTTCTCGCACACAATGTCCGATTCTTCCGGCTCAACTTGCGGTTCTGGCTCGCCGTTCTTGTTGACGTTCCGAACGATATTTTTGCATTCCGGGTAGCCCGAGCACGCGATAAACTTCCCGTAGCGGCTGACCTTAACGACCATCTTGCGGCCGCATTTGTCGCAAACCAGATCCGTCTCGTCCTCCTTGAGCTGAATCTTGACGTTCTTCATGTCCTCCTTGGCCTTCTTGAGGGTCTCATTGAAGCCGCCGTAGAAGTCGTGCAAAATCTGGGTCCACTCCTCCTTACCGGTCTCCACGGTGTCGAGGGTATTCTCCATTTTGGCCGTAAATTTAATGTTAACGATGTCCGGGAAGCGCTCCTTCATGAGGTTTGTCACGACTTCTCCGAGCTCTGTCGGTTTTAAGGTTTTCGCCTCGCGCTTGACGTACTCGCGACCGGTTATGGTCGAAATCGTCGCCGCGTAAGTCGATGGTCGCCCGATGCCGTTTTCTTCCAGCGCCTTTATCAGCGAGGCCTC
>JAZQMR010000083.1:0-1527 GCA_045543505.1 Acutalibacteraceae bacterium
TTTATTTTCTTTGGCCTCGCTGCCGCTACGGCTAAAAAAGACAAAACTATCATTAGGGCACGCCCCTCAATGTTAGCAACACCTCGTGACTTTACGAGAAGGAGCTTAAGCAGACCTTCTGGAAAACCTTCTTGCCTTTCTTCACGACGACAAAATTGTCCTCAAAGTCGATGATACTCAGGCTCTCGTCAATAGTTTGAATTTTTCTTGTCTCATCTTTCAGTATGATAGAAAGGCCACCTTGCTCGATTAAACGGCGCGCCTCGCCCTTTGAACTAACCAGCTTTGCAGCCATTAAGAGCTCTATTACGGAGATTTTCTCATCGACGAATAAATCAGGCGAAATCTCTGTCGACGGCATGTCGTCGGTGTTTTGCCCAGAACAGAATATGGCCTTTGCCGCATTTTGAACCTTGTTAGCCTCGTCTTCACCGTGAACAAGTTTAGTAACTTCGTAGGCCAAGATTTCCTTTGCCTTGTTTATTTCTTGCCCCTCGAGCTTCTCCAACTCGCGAACCTCACTCATAGGCAAGAAAGTCAGCATTCTAAGGCACTTTATGACGTCTTTGTCGTCGACGTTGCGCCAGTATTGGTAAAAATCGTACGGCGAAGTCTTATTCGCGTCGAGCCAAACCGCACCGCTCTCAGTCTTACCCATCTTTTTGCCCTCGCTGTTCGTCAAGAGCGCAAACGTCATGCCAAAAACGTCCCTACCTTCCTTCTTGCGGACAAGCTCAACGCCGCCAATGATGTTACTCCACTGGTCGTCGCCGCCAAGCTCAAGCACGCAGTCGTGCTGCCGGTTCAGGACGAGAAAGTCGTAGCTTTGCATGAGCATGTAGTTCAACTCGAAGAAAGACAGCCCACGCTCGAGGCGCTGCTTGTAGCACTCAAACGAGAGCATTCTGTTGACCGAAAAATGTACGCCAACGTCGCGCAAGAAGTCGATATAATTGAGGTTTGTCAGCCAATCCGCGTTGTTCACCATGATGGCCTTCCCGTCAGAGAAATCAATCATGCGCGACATTTGCGCCTTGAAGCAGTCAATGTTGTGCGCAATCACCTCGCGGGTCAGCATCTTGCGCATATCAGTCTTGCCGCTAGGGTCGCCGATCAGTCCAGTGCCGCCTCCAAAAAGAACGATCGGCGTATGGCCGGCCTTTTGCAGGTGCGCCATGATGATAACTTGGATGAAATGCCCCACGTGCAAGCTGTCTGCCGTCGGGTCAAAACCGATGTAAAACTTGATTTTCTTGTTGTTGAGTAAGTCTCTAATTTGAGCCTCGTTCGTGGTTTGCGCAATCAAGCCACGCTCCTGTAAAGTCTCAAAAACGCCCATAAAAACACCCTTTCGAAAAGCAGTATATAAAAAATTTTTTGACTGAAAAGACCCTTGACGGCTGGCAAAAAACACGCCTCCTTCTATTTTATCAAACTGGTGCAAGTGAACCTATTTAGCACGTTCTTTTTAGCAGCCGCGGCCGCGAGGCCAAAGAAAATAAAAATTATTTTCTTTGTAACCCAGAG
>JAZQMR010000084.1:0-3705 GCA_045543505.1 Acutalibacteraceae bacterium
ACGTTTTTCAAGTTGTTCCTCTTTATGATGTCAAGAATTGGAACAGCGGCCGTACCATGCGGCTCGCCGTCGTCAGAGTAGCGGGCGATGTTATTCTCGCGTACCGCATAGGCAAAAACGTTATGGCGAGCGTCCCAATGCTTAGATTTTATTTCGCTGATGAAACTCAGCGCGTCTTCCTCAGTCGAAACGGGCTTCACATAGCCGATAAACTTAGACTTTTTCTCGACGAACTCACTGATGGCGCTTTTTTCTACCGTTACATAAGAGTCACACATAACGCAAAACTCCCCTTAACGTAGTAAATTCCTCGCATCATAACTAATGGCTAGAGTGTCCTTTTTGAGATTTTTGTTTTGGGCTTGTTCGCTCCGGCCGCGAGGCCAACGAAAAAATATATTTTTTCGTTGTGTCCGATAGCTCAACTTTGTTGAGCTATCGGATGGCCGAAGGCCTTATGAGCCTTCGGTGCCTCACGGCGCGCCAAGGTTTGATCGGTGCTCTCATTCTGCGGCATTGCTAAATTCCGGTATATGCAAACGAAAACCCTGTAAAATCAATTTCTGAAAAACGCATAAGTAGAGCCGTTCATTTTAACTTTTACCGTTTGTAAAAATCGCACCCATATATGCAACATTAGCAATATCCATTCTGCGTTGCCATTAAACGCAAAAACAACGATAAGCGGTGCATTACTGCACCGCCAGATTTACCCAGCACGACTAGTCTTTCTTACCAAAGCGCCTATTAAATCTGTCCACACGCCCACCGGTGTCAACAAGTTTTTGTTTGCCCGTGAAAAACGGATGGCATTTCGAACAAATTTCCACCTTGATATTTTCCTTGGTCGACGCCGTATCGATCACATTGCCACACGCACAAACGATCGTCGTCTTTTTATAAGTCGGATGTAATCCTTCGCGCATATTGTCACCTCTTTCTCGCAAAACACAAACAGTGTGATTTATTATAACACAAATGCAAAGCGCTTGCAAGGGGACGCTATAGCGCCCCTCCACCAACTCCCGCCGACTGCCCATCCACTATTTCTCTACAAGTATAGTTTTATCGCCTGTTTTTTACCATCCCATCTATATGTTCTCTCTTTGGGATTTGGAGTGTAGAGGGTGTCGTCAATAAAACTAGGGCGCACGCCGCCAGGGCCAACAAAAATACAGAATTGGCATTTTGGATTGCAAGAAGGCAATTTTAAATGCGGCTCCTGCGTTTTTATTGAACTTTGATGTTATTGATTTTTGTTAACTCCAGCAACTCGCCCAAGCTTTATTGACGACACGATCTAGGAATAATAAATTCAAACTTCTTGCTATCATATAAATTTTTTAAGTACGATGAGAAAAACTTTTGCGTGCGAATATTTTTAACATCGACTGCAAATAGAATCTTTTTATTGAGATGTTTTTTTACATGTGCTTGTATGGCTTCGTTGAATAAGAAATAGCCTAAAGCAGACTTTCTAAAATCTTCTCGAGCAAAGAGTGAACGATATAAAATCCTGTTTCCGGGCGCTTGGAGGCCCGTAATCCAGCCGATTATCTCCTCGTCATTAAAAATGGCAAACTGCGTACATTCGTCGATTAAATCGAATTCATTTGCGAATGGCGATAAAACGCTTGGATAGTCTATATTTTCTCTTTTTTTCAGATTATCTAGTAAAACTCCATTTACTTGGCTTTTAGGGCAAATAGATACATTTTTAGGCCATTTAGAGGCTGAGCTTGCTATTCGCCTTACAAAGCTATTATTTGCCACGATTTTCTTTGGGTTAAAGGTGTACACTACCGTTAGGAATTCAGCCTCGAAAAAGCCCCGTTTTGTCAAAAAATCGTTGAGCAAGTCTATATTTTCTTTTGAAGTAATCGCTTGAACGGTTACTTTTTTTATGCCTAATTGTTGAAGTTTTGCATTTAGTGCGTTAAATAAGGCTGTCCCAGCGCCTCTTCGTCTAAAAAGAGGCAACACAAAAAAGCTTTTTATGCAGCATTCCTCGAAACTTTTAATTTGTGCAAAGATAGCTCCGCAGGCAAACTTGTTGAGTCTTGCGCCAAAAGCAATAATATCTTGACAATTCTCTGGGAGTTCTTCTTTCAGGCAGTGCCTATAGGCTTCGACATTTGACGGGTTCAGCTCTTCTACGTTAATGATAAAAATCCCCCCATTCAACAAAAACGAATGTATTTCTATTATATATTTTTGGTTTTTTGTTAGCAATGAAAAAAGGATGCCAAACTTAAATCATTAAATAGGAGAAAAATCTTTAGAAAAATTGACGTAGCTAGATTTGCTTTAGAAATATCAATAAATTTAATTGCACAAATTTGTTTGTAATTTATCGGTTTGAGCCTTTGGGTAAAAATTTATAAAAATATTGAAGCTGAGCGCGGATTAATATATAATATCCGCAATACCATTTTAAACGCTCATTTGCTGGGAATAATGGTAACAAACTTTGCGAATTTTCTATATTTTGTATTATTTGTGGGAGGAACTAGAATGGATAAGAAGATAACCGTCGCGCAGTACGGCTGCGGCAAAATGTCAAAGTACATCATGCGATACGTGTGCGAGAAAGGCGCCGAGGTCGTGGCAGCCTTCGACGTTGACCCGAATGTTATTGGCAAGGATATCGGCGAAATTACCGGCGAGAAACCTTATGGGGTTGTCGTTAAAGATGCGAAAAATGCTGAGAAAATCTTAGCGGCTCTCAAGCCGGATGTGTGTATCATTACCACGCTCAGCCTCATGAAGGATGTCGAAGAGGCCTTCACCATTTGCGCAAAGAGTGGCGTGAATGCCATTAGCACTTGCGAGGAGGCCTTCTATCCGTGGAACTCCTCGCCGCAAATCACAACTCAACTCGATAAGCTCGCCAAGGAGAATAATTGCACGCTCTGTGGCGCCGGTTACCAGGATGTCTTTTGGGGCAACCTCATCACGACGATCGCCGGCTCGACGCACAAAATTACGAAAATTAAGGGCTCCTCAAGCTATAACGTCGAGGACTACGGCATCGCGCTTGCGAAGGTTCATGGCGCCGGCCTTGACCTCGAGGCCTTTAACAAGGAGATCGCCTCTGCTGATAACATTTCCGCTGAGGAGCGCGATGAGCTTATCAAAAATGGTGAGTTCTTGCCGTCCTACATGTGGAACGTGAATGGCTGGCTTTGCGACAGGCTTGGCCTCACCGTTAAGAGTCAAATTCAAAAGTGCGTTCCGTGCACGCATAAGAAGGATATTTACTCCGATACCCTGAAGATGAACATCCCCGCCGGACACGCGACCGGTATGTCTGCGATCGTTGTGACCGAGACCGAGGAGGGCGTCACCATCGAGAGTGAGTGCATCGGCAAGGTCTACGCCAAAGATGAGTTCGACAAGAATGACTGGACCGTCTTTGGCGAGCCCGACACGCAAGTGACTATCAACCGCCCTTGCACCGTTGAGCTTACTTGCGCTGCCGTTGTGAATCGTTTGCCAGAAGTCATTAAGGCTCCAGCCGGCTACGTTACGACCGACAAGATGATCACCAACAAGTACAAGGTTAAGGCGCTTAATGAGTATGCCTAACAAAAATTTGGGTTAGTGCTTGCCTGCGCCGCGAGGCGCCCGTGGATTATTAATCCACGGGCCACCCAGGTCACAGCTTTGCTGTGGCTGGGTACGCCAAAACTCAAAGAGTTTTGG
>JAZQMR010000085.1:0-13600 GCA_045543505.1 Acutalibacteraceae bacterium
GTTTTTTACTTAATATCAATGCTAGACCACTGGGGGAGCACGCAAACATAAATTTTACCCGGCATCATGATAAGCTCTTGGTTGTCTGTGGTGAAGAATTTAAACGAGTTAGCACCTTCACTGCGAGACCACTTTATGTCGATGCTTTTTCCGCGAGAAAAATATTTTCCGGTGCCGTCGCCAGTGGTTGTGAGAGATAGGAGTTTCGAATTATCGATTTTTTGCCCGTTTACGTTGAGGAAAATGATATTTTGCTTAGAATTTTGCTCAGAGGTGTTTCCTTCGATTTGAGGGCCCTTAAACTGCGAAATAAGATATGTTTGCTTTTGTGCGTCATATGCGAACGAGGTTCGCTTATAATCGGAGAAAATCGCCGAGACCTCTTTTACCTCTTGGCCGTCGAGAACTTGCGAATTTTCGCCGAATTTGAGCGTGTTTTTAAATGTGGGGTCTATTTGTGTTTTGTAGCCCTTAAACTTAACTGCCTCGACTAATTTCTCACCTGAGGTCATTGCGCTGTGTTCTAGGCCCAATTTCGACCTTCTAGTGCTATCTCGCCACATGAACTGGCCTAGACTGATGAGATCGATGGAGTCGATGTAACCGCTGTTGAGCTTCTCGTAGGCGTGCGTGCTGCCCCCAAGGTGTACGTAAATCGCGTCAAGGCTTTTGGCAAGGTCGATAAAATATGGGCGAGAACTACGCACGCTGCCTATGGTTGAGACTTTTTCGTAGTCCTTGAAGACGCTCAAGATTCGCGTAATGCCGCCCTCCGCGGGGCACTCGAACATTATATCGGCCTCGGAGACACCGTGAAGAGGTTGCGCGCCGTGATAATTATTTATCATGATGGCGATGGGACGGTTGTTTGCCTTACTTTCGTCGATGGGCAGGCCCGTAAGCGAGTTTATTCCGTTTACAAGTGATTGGTTTTGTTGCGCTGCTTTTTGAGCTGTCTTTTGTGAGTTTGCAACAAATATCCAATAAACTCCGCAACCTAATATTACCGCTATCGCCAAGAGCAAAACAATTATTTTAGACTTTTTTTTCACTTTTATGCCTCCAAGTGTATGTTTTTTACATTTTTTCTTAAAAATAATTTACATCTGCTTTTTTTGTGGTATACTTATTATAATCACAGATTTTCAAAATAAAGGAGCTTTGACTATGAATATTTGGCACGACATCGATGCCGCAAGGGTCTCGGCCGCCGATTTTACCGTGGTTGTCGAGATTCCCAAGGGGTGCAAGGTGAAGTATGAGCTGGACAAGGACACCGGTATGCTGCAGCTCGACCGCATCCTACATACCGCCACGCGCTACCCCGCGACCTATGGCTTTATTCCGCGCACCTATGCCGAGGATAACGACCCTCTCGATGCCCTGATTCTCTGCAGCGAGACCGTTCTTCCTCTGACGTTGGTGAGATGCTATCCGATCGGCGTCATCAAGATGGTCGACGGCGGCGAGAACGATGAGAAAATTATCGCGATTCCCTACGCCGACCCCATCTACAACGGCTACAAGGATCTCAGCGAGTTGCCGAAGCATATTTTCGACGAGATGAGCCACTTTTTCACCGTCTATAAGGACCTCGAGGGCAAGAAAACGAGCATCGAGGCCGTTGAGGGCGCGGATGTCGCTCGGGCTATCATCGAGAAGTGCATCGACGCCTATGGCAAAAAGTTCGGCGGGAAGTAGATAACGATCGCAGCCTGATCGCGCACCTGGGCGCCGCGAGGCGCCGAAGGCCCTTCGGGCCTCGGCCAGCCCAGAGCTCAACAAAGTTGAACTCTGGGCCACAAAGAAAATATTATTTTCTTTGGCCTCGCGGCTGGTGCTGGTGGCTAGAAAAGACCATTCCAAAAGAGCGTTCCATAGGTTAATTTTTTATTAGTAAAAGGCATTTCACAAGTTCGAAATGCCTTTTTTGCTGCACTTTTTTGATTTTATGGCTTAGCCCTGAATGACGCTCTGGCCTAGAATAATCGGGTCGTATTGGTTGACGGCGTTGTAGTTAATTTGTATATTCATGCCGTTTATTACGCTGTGTATTTTCTCGTCGAACTCGTCGGCCTTCATCTCGTAGAGAATCTTTTCGCGCTCGGTGTCGTTGTTGAGGTCGGGCACGGTGAGGGTTTCGCCAGCGGCGCTCTTGTAGAGGAACAGGTACAGCTCGTTGAACTTGATGTGTGTCGCCTTGCCGGTGTCGAGGTCCTTCACGGCGTCGATGATTTCTTGCGGGAAGGTGGTCGAGGTCACGTTGATGACTTGCTCAACCAGCGGGTCGTGCTCGCCCTCGACTTTGTCGTTCGTCTTGATGAGGTCGCGAATCTGGTCGATGGTCTTCGAGCCGTTGTTAATCGCATCAACGTACTCGCGGAGCTGCTTCTCGATGTCCTCGGCCGTCTCGATCTTTTTCTCCTCTTTGTTTTCGGCGTTCTCCTCGCCGCTCTCGCTAGTCTCAGCCTCGGTCGTCGGCATCTTCGAGTAGAACTTCAACGCGATGTAGTTCTCTTTGTAGTAGGTCGTAATTTCCTCGTCGGAGACCGCGCTAGAGCCATCTTTGCCGTAAAGTGCCATGAAAATCTTCTCGCGCTTAGCGTTCAACAACGAGTAGGCTTGGTGGAAGGTCTCCTTGTTTATGCCGAAGTTTTTCTCGTACATGCTGCCCGCGGAGTTCCAAATTTGTTCGGTCGACTCATCCGCCTTCTTGAGCTCTTCCTCGGTCAACTCAAGGCCCATATCTTTGAACATTTTCTCTATCGCGAGCTTTTCTTTGCAGGTCTCCAGCGTTGTGTCAACAATCCAGCTCGGTGCACTCTTCTCCTCGATGGTCTCTTGGCTGATGTCCGTCGTCGAAATTCCTTGCTCGGCTAGCTTGTTGTGCGCTGCTTGGTACGAGTCCATCAAATAGTATACATACTCGCCCGTCGAGATGCTCTCTCCATCCGACTTGACCGCCCACGACCTATCCGCGCAGGAGCATCCCGTCAGAAAGACAAAAAACGTGCCTAGAGTCAGCGCTGTGAGTGCCTTTTTTACAGTTTTCATCTTTTTACCTCCGTTTTTGTGCGAAAATTTTGCTCGCGGCCGGGCGCAGCCCGAAAAATTTTTATTAAAATTTTTTCTGTCGGAACGACATGAAATGTCGTTTCGACGCACGGAACAAGTCGAATGACTTGTTCCGTGGGGCTGCGCCCCCGCGCTGAGCCAAAAGTTTTCGCAAAATAAATTCTTTAAATTCGATTATACACACTTTTATGGAGCGTGTCCACAAAAAGTTAGCTCAAAGACAAAATTTCTTTTAAGTTGCCGATGATGTGCAAAGCGGGGTCGATTTTAAGGGAAACGTGGGGTTTAGGGGCGGACTTAATGGTGATGCGGCTGCCCATAGTTTTGATGAATTTCTCGAGCAGCTTTTCGTTGAGGGTGTTGGCGAAGAGGAGAAATTTATTATTTTGCTGACGGATCTCGTAGATGCCGAGGGTGGCGGCGGTGCTGCGGATGAGGGCGATGTCGACAAGGCTGATTACGCTTTCTGGGGGCTCGCCGAAGCGATCTATGAGCTCATCTATCACGTCGAGGGCGTCGTCCTTGGAGCGGATATCGGAGATGCGGCGGTAGATGTCAAGGCGCTGATTGACGTTCGAGATGTACCGCTCGGGGATGTGCGCGCTGACATTGACATCGACGAGGCAGTCCACCTCGAGGGTTTCGGGCGCAAGGCCTTTTTCCTCGCGGACGGCGTTGCCGAGCAACTTGATGTACATATCGTAGCCGACGTCGGCCAGGTGGCCGTGCTGCTCGCCGCCGAGGATATTTCCGGCGCCGCGGAGTTCGAGGTCGCGCATGGCAATCTTGAAGCCGGAGCCGAACTCGGTGAATTCCTTGATGGCGGTGAGGCGTTTTTGGGAGATTTCGCTCAGGGCCTTGCTGCGCTTGTAGGTGAGGTAGGCGAAGGCCCGGCGCGCGGAGCGGCCGACTCGGCCGCGGATTTGGTGGAGTTGCGAGAGGCCGAGATGATCGGCGTTCTCGATGATGAGCGTGTTGACGTTCGCAATGTCGATGCCGGTTTCGATGATAGTGGTGCAGACCAGGATGTCGATTTCGTGGTCGATGACTTTTTGCCAGACGCTCGAGAGTTCCTGTTCGGACATTTTTCCGTGCGCATAGGCAACCTTTGCTTCGGGAATTTGCAATTGTATCGAGGCGGCTTTTTGTGAAATAGTACCAGTGTTATTGTGCATATAGTAAACTTGCCCACCGCGTCGAAGCTCCCTCCGTATGGCCTCGTTGATGATAGTTTGGTCGTGCTCGAGGACGTACGTTTGCACGGGCACGCGATTTTGCGGCGCCTCCTCGAGGGACGACATGTCCCGGATGCCGGACATTGCCATGTTCAGCGTACGCGGGATGGGCGTCGCCGAGAGTGTCAGGATGTCGACATTTTTTGCCAATTCCTTGAAGCGTTCCTTCTGCTTTACTCCAAAACGTTGCTCTTCATCGACGATAACCAGGCCCAAGTCGCGAAATTGTACGTCATTTTGCACAAGACGATGCGTCCCGATTATGATATCAACTTCGCCCTTTTTGAGTCGCTTGAGGATGGCCTTTTGCTGCTTGGGCGTGCGAAAGCGCGATAGCAACTCGATGCGGATCGGGAAGGCCTCGAAGCGCTTGAGGACGGTCTGGAAGTGCTGCCACGCGAGGATGGTCGTTGGCACAAGGATGGCGCACTGCTTGGAGTCGCAAACGCACTTGAAGGCCGCTCGCAGTGCCACTTCGGTCTTCCCGAATCCGACGTCGCCGCACAAAAGCCTGTCCATCGGCGCCACGCGCTGCATGTCGGCCTTTATCTCGTCGATACACCGCAGTTGGTCGGGCGTCTCCTCGAATTCGAATTGCGCCTCGAAGTCGCGCTGCAGCTCGTTGTCCTCGGCGAACGCGTGCCCCGGCGCCTTCATGCGCTCCGAGTACAGCTTGATGAGCTCTTTCGCCATGTCTTGCGTGGCCTTTTTTACGCGCGCTTTGGATTTTTGCCACTCACTCGAGCCCAGTTTGTTCAGCTTTACGCGAGTCTCCGCGCCCGGCCCGATGTATTTGTCGACCAAGTCGAGCTGTGTGACTGGCACGTACAGGGTGTCGCCCTTCGCATACGCGATTTTGAGGTAGTCTTTTTGCGTGCCCTGCGTGTCGATTTTGTGAATACCCTTAAAAATGCCGATTCCGTGCAGGCTATGCACGACATAGTCTCCGACGTTGAGGTCGGAGATACTATAAATATTTTTCTTCTGTTTTTTCTTTTTTAGAAAGTTTTTCGTCGTTTTGTCATGTAGGTTATAAGTAATGAGCGAAAAATTTATATCGGGATATTCGAAGCCATCCGAGAGATTTCCGGTGGTTGTATATTTTTTACCGAGCGTTATTTTTGTTAAGCTTTCTTCAAAATGTATATTTTGCGAAAGTTCGCTCAGGTAGTCTGCAATGCGCTTTGCGCTGTCTTGCCCTCCAGCGAGGATTACTACAGTTTGGTCTTTGTATGTTGTGGATAAATCTTCGCTTAATTGAGAGATATTTCCATTCCAAGGCGGGATAGTTCGGGCGTTCAATGAGAATTTTTGCGTAGTTTTCGTGAAATAATCTTGTGTTAAAAACTGATCTAGATAGACGGTAGTTCGCTTGGAAAGTTCCCTCAAAATGGCGGTCTTATCGAGGTAAAACGAACCGAGCTCTTCGAAAAGGATGCCTTGTTCTAGATAAAATGTCAGGTCTTCTTGCCACTGTGTCTCGAAAGTTTTTATCTGCGCATCGAGTTGAGCTTGCTCTGATAAAAATATGATGGTATCTTTGGGCAAATAGTCAAACAAAGTGCCGGGCTTATCATAGATAAGATTTATAAATTTGTCTCTCGAGCCGATAGTACCGGTGTTTTTTAAAGTTTCAAGCTCTTTTGTTAAAATATCTAATGCTTTTGTAGAGTGGTTCTCTTTTGACAAATTTTCGATCATTTTTTGAATCCGGCTAGCGATAAGTTCGTGATCTTCAATGAGAATTTCTCGCGAAGGCGCAATGGTTACGGCTTCAACGGACTTTGTACGCCTCTGTGTGGCTACGTCAAAAAAGCTGATGGAGTCGATTATATCGCCGAAAAACTCAATTCGTGCTGGTTGAGCATGGCTTGTAATAAATAAATCTAAAATTCCTCCGCGTATAGAAAATTGCCCAGGGCCTTCAACTTGGTCAAAACGATCATAGCCGCATTGCGCAAGCTTTTTTGCAAGGGTGTTCAAAGAAATCGTGTCACTAACTGCAAGGTTAAAGCTATTTGACAAAAAAGTCCCTTTTGGAATCGTCGGCTGGAGGAGAGCGGTTATTGTAGCGATAGTGATGTCGATTTTTCCGGTTGAAAGTTGACCTAATGCAAAAAGTCTTTGATGCTCTATCGTGGGAGATTGGCTATCGATATTGTAAAAATTGAGCTCTCTAGAAGGATAAAGCACAGCATGGCTGCCCATAGAAGAAAGATCTTTTATTAGGTTTTGTGCAATATTTTCGTTTGGTACAATAATTAACGCAGGTTGATTTTGGTTAAGGGTAGCAGAATGCACAAGATGTGTTTTGTGAATACTTGATAGCCCAGATATACCAACTGTATTTTTATTGACGAATATTTCGTTTAGAATATTTTGATATTTGGATGATAAAGTAAAAATATTATCTAAAAATTTCATTTTACAGCCTCGTTAGGAGTTGAAGTTGTTCATAGCTTCGTCAATTTTATTTTCAACAATTAACGAAACGGCCTTATACAATTTTTGCGAGGCAATATCTATTTGTTGCCGTTCTGTCGAGCTAAACTCGGAGGTAACCCAGTTGGCAAGATTCCACTTGTCGGGCTTCGCACCAACGCCGATTTTTATCCTCGTAAATTGATCGCTACCAATTTTGTTGATGATATCTTTTAGGCCATTATGGCCACCAGCACTGCCTTTTCTTTTAATTCTCAACTTGCCGACAGGAAGAGCAATGTCATCTACGATGATGATAAAATTTTCAATAGAGATTTTGTAGAAGTTAACGATTTGTACAATAGCTTCACCGCTTAGGTTCATGTAAGTCTGAGGTTTTACCAGCAAGATTCGCTTCTTTTCTAGCGTTGTTTCGCATACTTCTGAGCTGAATTTTATTTTTTTAGAAGGAATATTTTCTTCTTTTATTATGTTGTCAATTGCGATGAAACCTGCATTATGCCTAGTGTTTTTATACTTTTCGCCTGGGTTTCCTAGACCAACAATAACATAATCTATTTTTTGTTTAATATTTGCTTTTTTTAAAAAGTTGAACATGCAAATACCTCTTTCTTTAACTAAACGACTAAATGGCGGGGCATAATGATACCCCACCGTCTTAATTTTTGCTTTGTATGCCTTCGTCTAATTGAACATGGGAGAAACTGGTGTTTCTTCATAGATTCGTTCAATAGCCTCCGCGAAAAGCGATGAAACTGACAATATACAGAACTTATCAATGAATTTTTCTTGCGGAATCGGAACCGTGTCAAGAAGATATAATTCGTTAATGTGACTAGTTTTTATGCGCTCGATGGCTGGACCAGACAAAACTGCGTGCGTGGCACAGGCATAAACCGCGCTAGCACCGCCTTTTTCGACGACCGCGGCAGCGGCGTTACAGAGGGTGCCGGCCGTGTCGATCATGTCGTCTACTAGGATGACTTTCTTGCCGCGCACGTCACCGATAATGTTCATGACCTCGGAAACATTCGCCTTTTGACGGCGTTTATCAATGATCGCAATCGGCAAAGACAGCTTCGAGGCGAACGCTCGAACCCTAGTCACAGAGCCAAGGTCCGGCGAAACAACCACATAATCATCCGGACTAGATTTAATTTTGTTCCTCAGAAAGGAGGCTAACAGTGGAGTGCCGACTAAGTTGTCGACAGGAATGTCAAAAAAGCCCTGAATTTGCGGGGTGTGAAGGTCCATCGTGAGCACGCGATCAGCACCGGCCGTTGTAATTAAATCCGCGACGAGCTTAGCCGAAATGGGGTCTCTGGCGCGCGCTTTTCGGTCTTGACGAGCGTATCCAAAATATGGAATAACAGCAGTAATTCTGGCTGCCGACGCCCGTTTCATCGCGTCGATCATGATCAGAAGTTCCATGACATTTTTATTCACGGGGTTGCACGTCGACTGGATGATGAAGCAATCGGAGCCGCGTACAGATTCGCCCAGTGAGACAGAAATTTCACCGTCGCTAAAGGTAGAAACTTCGGCTTTGCCAAGGGGAAGTTGGAGTGCTTTTGCGATGTTTTTTGCGACGCCTAAGTTTGAGTTTCCTGCGAAAATTTTAATGTCTTTGCCGTGAAAGTTCATATTATTTTCCTCGCAATTTTTTAGTCCAGATTTTTTACAGTCGGTAATATTTTGGTGTGTTTACACGAATTTGTTGCTTTTTATAACAGAAAAGGGCCGAATGTTTGTGTCATCTAAAAGCCTCGAGTTAACGCAATGTGAAGCCGTTATCGTCAGATTGTTACCTATTATACAATTGTCTATTTGTGCATTTGGCCCAATTGTGCAGTTTGTGCCGATGACGGTCTCGCCTTTGATGATCGTGCCCGGAAGAATGCAGGTACCTTGCCCGATTTTTGCAGTGTCGGTGATGATAATGCCGTCCGCGCAAGGGATGTCGACGCCGCTGCTCATAAGCTCGCTCAAAATGTGATCTCGCGCGATTTTGTTGAGTTCGCTGAGCTGCTTCGGGCTATTTGCGCCAAGCACGGTTTTTTCGGATTCCGAAATATACGCGTTGACATTTAGACCTTTATCCAAGAGCAATTTAATCGCATCTGGCAGGTAAAACTCACCCTGAGCGTTGTCGTTTTTTATGTCATTTAAAACTTGCAAAAGTGCCTTGATATTAAACCAATAGGCGCCCGAGTTGACTTCATCGATTTTTTGCGTTTGTTCGTCGGCATCTTTTTGCTCGATGATCGCCGCGAGCGTGCCGGTATGGTTATCTCGTACGATGCGGCCATAGCCGAAGGGATTTTTTATTTTTGCAGAAATTACCGTGGCTGCGTTGTTTTGTTTTTTGTGCAAGTTGTATGCGTTTGTTATGGTCTTTTTGTTAATGAACGGCGAGTCCCCGTTGAGAACCAGGACGTCCTTGTCAAAGTTCTCTAAAAGAAATTCTTTTGCTGTCAAAACCGCGTGGGCTGTACCTTTTTGCTCATTTTGAAGAACAGTTTTATACGAGGTTTGGAGCGTGTTCAAATAGTCGACAACAACCTCGCTTTTGTAGCCGGTCACGATGCAGACGGACGTAATTTCCGCGAGGTTTAGGGCATCCAAGACCCACTTTAGCATCGGCCGAAAGAGAACTTTCGAGAGAACTTTCGGCATATTCGACTTCATGCGCGTGCCCGCCCCGGCCGCAAGCACGACGGCGCAAGTATTCGTCATGCGATTCCTCCTCAAGATAGTGTGCGCAGTATAATTATCGCACAAACGGAAAATTTTTCAAGATATCCGCGTGTTTTTTCTCAGAATATGGAGTATTTTTCATTTTGTACCAAAGTTTTAGCGACTTTTTTTGACAGCAAAGAATGGCTTTTTTAACGAGATTATAAGCTTTGAAATGTGTATTTTGAGTTGACTCTTTGTGCAAAATGCGAGTTGAGTAAACATTTAGCGAAATATTTTTATTATCGTAGTGATTTTGCCGAAGGTTTACTTTATGGAACCGGTTTTTATCAAGTCGAGTGCGGCTACAATGGCTTTATATGCGGCTGCAGTGCGAATAAAATCTCGCGTGCAGTGACGGCCTTGATAAAGACTCAGTTGAAGATAAGTTGTCTTCGTCATGTTGGAGAGGCCTACGTAAACAAGCCCAGTCTTATCGACTTCGCGAGGATTTTTAGGGCCGGCAAAGCCTGTTGTAGAAAGGCCGATATCTGCGTTGGAGAGCTTTTTTACGTTGGCGGCCATTTCCATCGCAGTCTCCTTAGAAACGGCTGTGTGCTGGGCCAGAGTGCGACTTGTTACAGACAGCAAATTTTCTTTTATAGAGTCCGAGTAGGCGCAAATGCCGCACTCAAAAATGCTCGATGCGCCGGGAATATCCGTGATGAGCTTGGCGATGAGCCCACCCGTGCAACTTTCGGCAGTAGCAATTTTCAAGTTTTTTTCGCGTAGCACATCAACGAGCTCGCAAGCTGCAAGCCGAACGTTAGGAGTGGGCATTTTGCTAGACTTAGTCATTTGTCGCCTCCGTTTGTTTATATTACAATTGTAGTTGTGCGGCGTCGCGTTGTCAATTTTTTGAGTGTAATGTCTTTGAAAATTCGAAAATATTTTATTGATTTTCTCTGGCAAAAAAACTATCATGTAGTTATGTATAATTTTTGGAGGGGTGTTATGTTTAAAAGCGAAAATTTGCCAAATTTAATTGCCGAGAACCTTATAATTATTCTGCTTTGGCATCTTCTCGTGTTGTTTCTTTGCAAGGTTTTGAAGAACGATTTTTTTAACTACAGAAAGTCTATGTACAGAGAAAAATACTGGGAGGATAACGGTTTTTTCTATAGTAAACGCCTTAAAATCAAGCTTTGGAAGGATTTGTTGCCGCAATATGTCTCAAAGGGAGGTTTTTCGAAAAAAAGTTTGGACAGCCTATCGCTAGAGTACGTTGACCAGTTTATTTTGGAAACTTGTCGTGGAGAGTGGGCGCACCGAAAATGCATGCTCGTTTCGATTGTGTTGCTGCTCATCAACCGATTGATTGCAGGACTTTTTTGGGGTTCACTGGTCGTTTTCGTCAATTTGCCATTTGTGTGCATCCAAAGGTACAATCGCATTCGCTTTCTTCGTATCCGCGAGAAACTTTTACGTCAAGATAAACAAAACGCAGAGCGCTTAATTGGATTTGTGAAAAATTTGAACGTAGTTGACTCGCGTTAACTTTTTGATTGAAAAAGGAGCTTTTATGCCGCGTTTTTTTATAAA
Organism: Acutalibacteraceae bacterium; assembly: GCA_045543505.1. GTDB lineage: Bacteria > Bacillota > Clostridia > Oscillospirales > Acutalibacteraceae > CAG-557. The sequence goes on from JAZQMR010000085.1 coordinate 11,031, forward strand.
TGAGCCCGTTGTGGATAGATTTTTGATCACAGGAGAGGGTGCCGCGCACATTGCCAAGTCGCTTAGGATGCGGCTTGGTGAGATTTTAGTCTTGTGTCACGACGGAATAGATTATACTTGCAAAATAGTGGGCATTGAGAAAAATTCAGTTTTGGTCGAGCGAGTAAGCGCGCAACCATGCACAGCGGAGCCGCAAGTGGATGTTACTCTTTTCCAAGGGCTGCCTAAGGGAGACAAGATGGACCTCATCGTGCAAAAGGCCGTCGAAGTCGGGGTTTGTGCAATTGTACCAACACTCACAAGGCGATGCGTGTCTCGTCCGGACGAAAAAACCTTGCAAAAAAAGGTTCAACGGTGGCAGAAAATAGCACTTGAGGCAGCCAAACAGTCTGGACGAGGGATTGTCCCGAAAGTGCTGGATGTGTTGTTTTTTTCAAAAGCGGTGAAGCTAATTGCACAAAAAGAACAAGCGATTTTGTTCTACGAGGCGGATGGTGTGCCGTTGAAAAGTATTTTGCAGCAGCCCAAATCGGTGGCGATATTCATCGGGCCAGAGGGTGGATTCGAGGAGGACGAGGTTAAGCTTGCGGTTGAAAGTGGAGTGAATATTTGCTCGCTTGGAAATCGAATTTTACGCGCGGAAACGGCGGCAATAGTGGCTTCGGCGCTGACTATTTACGAGGCCGAGCGGCGAGGTGACTAACACGAGGAAGATCATCTTCTCGTGTTTTTTTGAGAAAAATTTTTTAAGCGTTCAGTTTCAACAAAATATCAGTGTTTTTACTGGTACAATAAAAAAAGATACGAACAGCCGAGCCATTCGTACCTTGGGTTTACTTGTTTTTGAAGTCGTCCATTGGGTTGTAGTCGATGCCATTTTGCTTGGTTTGATAATGCAAGTGCGCGCCGGTTGAATACCCAGTTGTGCCGACTTCGCCGATTTTTTCGCCTTTTTTGACGCTTTTTCCGCTGTAAGTATGTACCTTTGCGAGGTGGCCATAAATCGAAATTCGGCCGTTTCCGTGCGAAATAATCACATAGTTGCCGTATCCGCCGCCACAGCCGCAGCTGCGCAATTTGCCGTAGTCGTGCTTACAACCGTCAAAAGCAGCGATGACAGTGCCTCCTGCGGCCGCAACGACGTCTTTTCCGTAGACACCGGGGCCGGCAATATCTATACCTTTGTGATACACTTTGCCGCGTTTTTCGAGGTATTGCGACGATAATGTGCGACAACTCGGTACTGGCCAAGTATATTTTGAGTTAGATGAGGTCTTTTCGGTTGAGGTGTCTGTCGTAGTTGTTGAGGTCTTGGTTGAGCTTACTTTTTCAGTCTCGGTGGTTTTGGCGTTGGTTTGCTTCTTCGCAAGGGCCTCTGCTTCGGCTTTTTTACGAGCCTCTTCAGCTTTCTTGCGGGCCTCCTCGGCCTTTCGCTGACGCTCAGCCTCTTCCGCTACGTACCGATCAATCTCCTGCTGAATCCGCTGATACTCCGCGTCGCTCTCGTCAATTTCGACTTGAACCGCAGCCTGCTCGCCCTCAAGTTCCTTCACAAGGCGCTCATTTTCATCGAGGAGCGCACGCAATTCGGTCTCGGTTGCATCCAACTTGGTCTGCTCGCTCTCAAGGGTCAATTTCTTCAATTCAAGGCTCTTTTTTTCTTCCTCGAGTTCTTGAATATCGCTTTTCAGGGCCTCTAGCAGCTTATTATCGTGCTCACTGACCTTATTGATGATTTCAGCCTTGTCGACCAAATCCTCGAACGTTTTGGCGTTTAAAATCAAATCTATGGCGTGCACCTCTCCGGCCTTATAAACGGCCACTAGGCGGCGCATTAGGACCTCGGTATTCTCCTGGACCTCTTTTTGCTTAACGTCGATATTTCGGGCCTTGTAGGTGATTTCTGAGTTGAGGTTCTTAATTTTCGCGGTGAGCTTTGAACGTTGCTCTTGGGCGGCCGTGATTTGCTTATTGACGGTGTCATACTGTTGCCGCTTGCTTTTGACCTTGTCCTGAGTCTCTTTTAGCGTCCGCTCGAGGCTGTTTTTCCTAGATTTCAAGCTGGTTTGAGCGGCTTTGCGTTCTTTAATGTTGAACGGCGATTTCGTATCTGCATTTACGTTGGAGAGTTGGAGTGGAAAGATTAAACCAAGGCCGATTAGCATCGATAAAAATCTTTTACCAACCAAGGATTTCTCCTCCTTCTTTCTTGAGGTACTTGCTGATGGAAATAAGACCTCCGAGCAGGCCGAAACCGATGCCCGCTGCGATGAATGAAAGGAAAATCGATAGCGAAACGCTCTGGAATGGGATGTGCGAAAAAGGAATCATCTTGTTTATGTAATTGATGATGACGTCGTAGATGAACTTCAGCGCCGTGGCCGAGATAATCGCGGAAATGATGCCGATAATCATGCCCTCCACGATGAACGGAATGCGCACAAACCAGTCTGTGGCGCCGACGGATTTCATAATGCTAATCTCGAAGCGCCGGCTGTACATCGTGAGTCTAATGGTGTCCGACAAGATGAACAAGGATACCAAAACTAAAACTATAACGATAAATATGC
>JAZQMR010000086.1:0-5590 GCA_045543505.1 Acutalibacteraceae bacterium
TGAACTTATATATAAGTTCAACGCCATATGTGGGTACTTATCTGTTTGGACGTTCTTTTGTCCTTGCCATCCTGAACTTGCCATTAGCTATATACTCCGATAAAGTTATTCGCCGCGAGCGCGGAACCTTCGCCCGGGTCAGTAGTCTGTAAGGTGATATTCGGCACCGTAATATTCGCAGTTACGTTGTCAGAAGCGTTGGCTGTGAACGTCTGGACCGTGGCACCATTCTTTTGAATGGTTAAAGTAGCATTATTAACGGTTGGGATAGTTGGCTTGTCGTCCAAGTCATCGTACGAACCGCTGGTGGCGACCGCCGATAGGTCGCTACTCTGAACATAGCCGTAGCCATCCATGACCTGTTCCGTAGTATAGTAAATGATTGTCACGCCAGAAGAGGTGTGGGTCATAGCCATGTTCATGTCGTTGGCCGAGTCCATGTAAGAACCGACAGCCATATTCGTACCTATATAAAGCGGCTGGATTTCATACGTGCCCGTGTAGATTGAGGCTGGGGCCGGGGAAGTGCTGAGAACTAATCTATAGATAACCAGTGCGCCAGCTTCCCAAAGGGTCTTAGCTTCTGCCAGGGTCTTCGAGGCGGTGGCACTGATATTGATGATGCCATTAGGGAGAACCTCGTATCCAGTAACGGTTAGATCAATAAAGGTAGGTTCAGCCGAACCGCCACTATGAGCGTCGGTGTATGCATTGGCCTCAGCTAAAACGTCGACATCCTTGGCGTCGGCATACGCCTTTGCGTCATTGAGCGTAGCTGCATCTTGGGCGTCGACATATCTAACGGTAGCAGCGCCCGATGATCCAGACACCATGGAAATCTTAGTAAAAATTCCGTCACTAGAATAAATATACATAGCGCCATTAGCCGCATACTCAACTAATGCGTTTTGGTATGCGCCGTTCTCTGGCGCATAGTCGCTGCCCTCAGAGTCGTCACCTAAGACGGCCGGGATCACGACCTTCCTAAACGGGCAGCAGCCGCACCCATGTTTTGGAACCTTTGGGCACGTTTTAATGTTACATGGTTTAGCACAGTTCATACCTTTAGTATATCGTTAAAAAATACTCGACAAAAAATAAGCCCCGAAGGGCTTACTTTTTTTATTTATTAAAGTACTTCTTAAGATATTCTTTCGCTGCAGCAGTTTGTGGATGTTCAGCGATACCTTTTCGACCTAATTCCATATTTTGCTGAAGAATCTTCAGCGCTTCATCACGGCTAGAGATTTGGTCTCCAACCTTAACGTAATCAACAGTTGGGGTATTAGTCAGCGGTGTGGATGGGGCTGGCGTTGGCACAGTCTTTACGTACATATCAAGAAAGTCGCCAATCTGCTTCGTGTTAACAGCGCCATTTCTGCTAACGACGATATTAAATTTTGCCATCTCTTTAAAGATGTCGCCGTTGATAATCTTATCGGCAATTGGGGCATATTCTTTCTTAGCAGCTAATTTCTCGAAATAGCTCTGTACACCTAACTCTTCCATCGTCACGAAGCCTTCTGGTAAAGTAGGGTTCTCGACGGTCGGCTGAGGCTGTACTGGCTGCGACTCTTCTTGCGCTGGGGCTTGTGGAGCCGGGGTAGACACATCTGTCTTAAGTTTAGCGAATGCTTTTTCGAACCCACCGTTAGCGTTTACAAATTTATTAAACGCCTCAATCTTATCAGCAGGGATATCAGCAGTGGGGGCAGCTGGTGCAGCTGGTGCAGCCGGTGCCTCTGGAGCTGGTGCTGGGGCAGATTGCTCGTTAGAGTTGGTAGAGGTTGCTTCTGTCCCTTGTGGGGCAGCTACTTGGTTTTCTTCCATTGTAGTCCTTCCTAATTATTAACAGTTTTATTATAAAACAATACTGCCACTCGTGCCACCCAATTTCTTATTAAGGGCTTCAAGAATAGAGATATAAATAGCTAGCTCCGGGTCTTCAAGCTCCTTTCCGTCACGAAGGTTATATTGTTTAAACTTCGTCGTCAAAAAGGCCACTACATCCTTTGTCTCGAAGTTATTTACTATTAAAGTGGGTATATTGATCTCTTTTGCCATATACCCACATTATAGCATCACTAAATCAAACCGTTCGGGTTGGCGAAGTCACTGCCAAGCTCAGGCGTCATGCCGGCCATATCAACTGTCATTGCGCCATCTTGCTGTTGCATATCTAGAATCTCTGGGTTGGCGCCGCCTAAATTGTCAGTAGGAGGTTCAATAGCACCGCTAGCGCCGCCCATAGCAGAAATAAGACTATCGACTTCTTCAGGAGACGCGTTATCCATGATGTTATTTGCCTCATACGGTAACGGGTTCTGCTCATACGCCTGTTGGTTCTGCTTGAGCAGCTCCGCTTGGTTTTGTGCTTGAAGTTGTGCATTTGCTACCTCTTGTTGATTATTCTGAGGCTTCTGGATAAACGAAGAGGCAAGCTTGCGCGGTACCTGTCCATAAAGCCCCTGAGCCAAGAAGTAACCGATACCTTCTGGCGTTAGCATTTCCTTAAAGTTTGAAACGATGGCGATTGCGTTAGTAGCCAAAGTCTTCTCTCTAATCTCCTTTGCTAATTTCGGTTTCACGTTAATGATGGTCTCTAAAGCCATTTGCTGGATAGTAATAGACGAATATTGCCCATAATTCGTGACAGGGAACTCCTGGTTCGGCGAGTACACAACACGGTTAGCCAAGCTCTGGCGAGCAATATCTGCGTAGATGTTCATAATGGCGTTCTGGTGTGTGGCCAAACCTTGAGCAACTGCGCCAAGAGCCATACCGGATTCAGCAGCACTCGCGCGGTCACCCATAGCCTGCAAAGCATCAAACTGGTCATAGGCGTTTAAGTTGCTGATAATGGTCTGCTCTAGGTATGCGATCTCGCTATCGATTGCGCTATAGTCGTACTGGAAGTTAATCGAGTTAATATCACCTTGCACATCATCCAGAACGATCCCCATTATATTTAGCGTCTTGGTAAGCGACGACGCATCTGGCGCGCCAGTTTCAATACGCAAGATAGACAAAATCTTGCTGACATGCTCACGCTTCGCTCTCCAGGCGCATAGCTTGTCGTGCGAATCTAGTAAAGCAAACACTGGGGCAAACGGGTAAACATACAAGTCTCTGTTGCTGTTTTCCTCAAATTGGAACTTCAGCGGGCAGTCGAGACAGTATTCATCAAAACGGTAAGTCTCTTCATCGGTGATCGGGTTATAGATTGGGAATACAATCTCGCGGCGGAAAGAGTCTTTGTTGGCAGATATAACGAAGCGACGGTTAATAATCTTGAACTCAATCTTACGGTCAAGGTCGTAAATAACGGTTAGCTCAACGTCGTCGCCATTATATCCGCTGTCCGTTTTAGCTTTCGGATCCGTAGCAAACGTGCGATACCAGCCCAAGTTGTAGCAGGTGCGCAAGTCGTGCATATACTCACCATAATAAGTAAGCGGGTAACCTTGTAGGTCTGGGGCTACCGCTAGACTATTCATATCCTGGATATAAATCTCAAGATCATTGAGGGTCGTGATCTTCTTACGGCCCACCTTAATATGCGTGTCGACGTCTCCATTCTTGTTACGGATAGAACGGTCTGGCACTTCCAATCGATCATTGATGATATCTTTGTCATGCTCAATCATCTCCTTTAATTTTGCGAAAGAAATCATGGTCGAGTACCCACGGAAACGCTCTTTCCCCGTAGCAGAGTACATGGTGTCGAACCAAATATTCTTTGGGTTAATGCGCAACACTTCATTCTTATCGCGGATTGGGCAATACTTAATCAGCACGGCAGCCACGCCATAGAGAGTAAGGTCTCTAGAGAAGACAGAGGCGAAGGAGCCGAGTTTATTTTCAATATAATCTTGTTCACACTTTGCGGCCAACAAATCTTCGGTTTCATCGTCGACCAACATGTATGGGTCGTTGACCGTACATTCATATGCGTCAACACCGCCAGCCATCTGGTTCATGCGGTTTTGCACAGCCTTACGTACGACAAACGATTCGCCTTCCGGCACACAGAGACAGCGCGCCTTATCGTCTTGAGAAAGGTCTGTCTCTGGAATATTTTTCAAGTTCGATTCCAGTTCCTCTTTGTACAGGTTTCTGCTCGGCTTACCCTGCATAGCGAGATTAGCCCTGTGAAGCATACACTGATAATCAAAGCGAGCTGGCATCGACTCGTAAATCCACTGGAGCGGATAGTTCCACTCCTGATTCCAGTCAATATAGTTTTTAGAGCTCATACCTAAATAATAAATTATTATGTCCTTTTGATAAAATAATCAGCTAAATGATTGTCCAGTTGAACGTCTTTCCAGTTAGCTGACGCTCGTCTAATGTACCAGCATATATCCACAGGCACGCCACAAAATCATCATGCTTCCCCTTACGCGCAGCCATTTTGACCGATTGTGCCCCTCCGCTAGAAGTTCGCACCTTCTTCTCGAACCACTCAAGCTCATCAATTGTCTCTTCATCATGCAAAATTATCTTCTCGTTATTCAACATCAGCTGCACCTTATCTATCATTGCGGTTTTAGACGACACCGTGGTGCGAATGCCTGGCTCTTTCTTCTTCCTCGCCGCAGGCGAGTCGTAGTAAAAATAATAATACCCAAGCGCGCGGCAGGACACGATAAAGCCCTCTGCGACGTTAAGCTCTGGACAAATAATCGCATTATTATAAATCTTCGCAATCGATACGGCGTAATCTGCATAATCTTCCACAGACATCTCTCTGCCGCAAAATACTGCAACCTGCTCCATCCTGCTATCATCAAACACAGACATTGCGAAGAAATCTGTGTCCTCATTGCTAGCAGTAATCGGATCTACGATTAGCTTGTATTTATGCCCGTAAACAGGTGGTCGAAAAATCCTGAATGGGGACGCCTCTGTCTTCTGCGCCTCCACCTTCTTAGTAATATTATCTGTGACTAACCGATACGGTGTACCGGCCTCAATGTTTTTCTTTTGCGCATCCACAGACTCCTTCGAGAACACACGCTTATCAGAGGTGAGGTCGAGAATATCCTGCACGCTGCTCGGGAACTCGTACTGCATCTTGCTCGTGCGGAGAGAGCGCCTACGATACCAACCAATCTTGGCAGCGAACTCATCTGATGGGATGCCATACTTAATCATCTCTGGCATAATCACCTTAGCCTCATAATCATTAAGCTTGGATAGGTCTACGCCCCTTTCGTCCCCTTTCCTTCCGTATACAAGGAACCACGGGATGAATACCAGCTCCATCTCATCAGGGTGCTCAATCGCAGTCTTAATCTTATCGAGAAAATAATTCGAGACACGGTCGGTGAATGTGCCGATATAGGCAGTGAAGGAGAACCCATAATCACCGATAGCACCAGAGATAGCATCTTCAACCGCATCTGGACTGCGGTACTCTGACGGCTCATCTGCTAACCACACGGTAACCGTGCTAGAGCGTACCGAGTTAGAGCCAGCCGACGTCACCTCGTAGATACCATTCCTTGGAATGCCTTTTACGTCCTTATAAGTAAGCATACTGGAAGTGCCTAAAGTGTTCTTCTCGATAGTCGGCATGATATCTGGG
>JAZQMR010000087.1:0-4438 GCA_045543505.1 Acutalibacteraceae bacterium
CTCCGACTTAGTGAGCCGGGGAAAATTTCCGAAGTTTATAGAGTGGGTGAGGGGCTTGACAAAATTAGTCGGTGCGCTGCTCCTGGCGCTGTCGTCGGCGGCCTTGGGGCTTGTCACAGCGCGTAAGCTGGCCGTGCGAGCGCGATTCTTGCAGCAGTTTTTGCAGCTCGTAAGCTACATAGAAACCGAAATTCGATACTCGCGCAGAGTCTTAAGCGAAATTATACGTGGCTATCAAACTGAGGGCGAGTTGCAACTATTCTTGAGTGCGGTTTGCGAGTATCTAGAGAAGAAAACTTCATTTGAACAGGCCTGGCGCGATGCGTTAGAACGTTTACCTAGTTCGTATGGCTTGCTGCGACAGGATAAAGAACTGATTTGCGCGTTCGGTGGAGAACTGGGGGCAAGCGACGTCGATGGGCAAATTGCCTTGTGCCGGATGAATAAGAACTTGATATGCGCAGCGCTGGAGCAGGCCTTGGAGGAAAAATTGAGGAAGAGTAAGCTGTACTTTATGTTAGGGTCGTCCGCGGGGCTGTGCCTGGCCATAGTGCTGCTGTGACTTGACAAAAAAGGAGCGCCCTAAGTGAGCAGCTATCCTGGCGCCGCGAGGCGCCTAAGGCCCCAACGGGGCCTTAGGCCCGCCCAGAGCGCAACTGCGTTGGGCTCTGGGCCACAAAGAAAATAAAATATTTATTTTCTTTGGCCTCGCGGCCTGCACGAAGCAGCCAAAGAAAAGTAAAAATCTAAACATTTAGGGTGCTCCTCAAAAAGACAGGAGGAAGGCGGAAATGCCCACGTAATGGGCCTTGACGCGAAAAATATGGATATAGATTTAATTTTCAAAATAGCCGCAATCGGCATAATTGTGGCGGTGCTCAACCAGGTGCTCATCCGCTCCGGCCGCGAGGAGCAGGCGATGATGACCACGCTGGCCGGGCTCATCGTGGTGCTGATGATGGTCGTCAAGGAAATCGAGGTGCTTTTCCGGACGATAAAATCCATCTTCGGGTTGTGAGCCGTGAATTTGCTAGGTTTAATCACGGTCGCGATGCTCGCCACGGCGCTCTCGGTGATGTTGAAAAAGTACAACCCCGAGTACTCGATCCTCGTCAGCCTCGTCGCGGGAGTTTTCATTTTGCTCATGGCACTTGCCGAGTTAGCGCCCTCCATCCAGAAGATAAACGGCCTCATCTCAGCGAGCGGAGTTTCCCTCGAGCACGCAAAAATCCTCTTCAAGACGCTGGGAATTTGCTTCTTGGTGCAGTTCGCCTCGGATGCCTGCAACGACGCAGGGGAGAGCTCACTCGCCTCGAAGATAGAACTCGCGGGCAAGGTGCTGATCCTAACGTTGGCGCTGCCGCTTTTCGAGCAAATCGTGAAAATCGTGTCGGGACTTTTAGGTGGTTGATGTGAGAAAGATATTCTTTGTGCTAGCGCTCGCGCTGTTACTGCCGTGCAGGGCGCCTAATGTTGCGCAAGCCTACGATGAAAAAGTCTATCAGGAGCAACTCGAAAACAGCGGTGCCGAGGAGCTTTTTGAAGGGCTGCCAAACGAGGTGAAGGGCTCGCTTGAGGGGATAGGCGTAGACGCTATAGATTTCAGCAAAATTATGGATGTAAAGCCAGAGGCCGTACTCGAAAGTATTTTAGGGGCGGCGAAAAAGAAGTTGCCAGGGCCGCTGAAGGCCATCAGCATGATTTTAGCGGTGATTCTCCTAAACGCGATTTTCACGGCCCTCAAGGTCTCCTTGGGCGAGCGGCCGCTGGCTGCGGTGTTGGACGTTGTGAGCGCCCTTTGTGTCTGCATGATAATCGTGGCGCCAGTCGTGGAGTTCATCGCCCGAGCCGCCACCATCATAAGAGGAGCGACGACGTTTTTGCTCGGCTACATTCCAGTCATGGTGGGCATCATGGTGGCCTCGGGGCAAGCGCTTTCATCGGCGGCGTTCGGCTCGATGATGGTCGCGCTGGGCGATGCTATCGCGCAGTTGTCGGCGAAATTCTTGGTTCCGATGTTGAATGTTTTCTTGACGGTCAGCGTGGTTTGCGCAATATCTCCGCGGTTTAAGTTCGCCGGCCTGTGCGAGTTATTCTCGAAGATTGTCAAGTGGGTGCTGGGCTTCGCGATGACAATTTTCTCTGGGATTTTAACCACGAAAAGCTTACTGGGCTCGGCGGTGGACAGCGTTAACAGCAAGGCCATGAAGTTTGCCCTCGGGAGCTTCGTGCCGGTCGTCGGAGGCGCATTGGGTGATGCCTTCTTGACGGTGCAGGGCTGCGTGAAAATATTAAAGTCAGGCGTAGGGGCCTTTTTCATCATCGCGATGGGATTTATATTCTTGCCGGTCGTGGTGGAGTGCATCGTGTGGACGTTCGCAGTGAATTTTTGCGCCGTCGCCGGAGATATCTTCGAGCTGAGTAATGTCTCAACGCTGCTAAAGAACATCGGCAAAGTCGTGAGCACGTTGATGGCCGTAATTCTTTGCATCATGACGGTGCTGATAATCTCCACGGTGGTAGTTTTGAATTTGGGCGGTGGTGGCGCTTGAGTGCGATTAAATCTTGGTCGATGACCATTTGCTTAGTCTCGATCCTTTGCACGTTGCTGGAGATTTTATTTCCGCAAGGGAAGATGGAGAAAATTTTCCGGGTTGTACTTGGCGTATTTTTGCTGTGTGCGTTGCTTGTTCCTATTGGAAGCACTTTGAAAAATATTAACTTCGACGCTAAAAAAACCGAAAATTTTATCAAGGACAAAGATAAAATTAAATTTAAAAGCACCGTGGATGACCAAGTTAAAGCCTCGGCGGAGAAAAATTTGCGAGCGTCGATTGAAAAAATACTCGCGGCAAAGGGGATTAAATCGGAAAAAATTAACATATTTATGGATACGACCGCGGACAACTGCATATCAATTGGAAAGATAGAAGTTTTTTTGCCAAAGGGTGATGAGTCTAAGCGAGATACTGTCAAAAATGACCTCGAAAAAATTCTAGAGTTGAAAATAGATGTCGTCGTTGGGAGTGAATAGATTTTTAATGCTGACGGACTCAAAAAGTAAAAAAATCCATGAGTTTTTGCTCAAAGATAAGTCTAAAAAAATCATAATTTGCATCGGAATCCTCGGGATAGCATTGATTTTCATCTCGGAGCTCTTTAAGACAAATAACGCAAAAAAAGTCACCGCGAGTACCTCCGCGACCGCGTCAAGCAGTACATATGAGTATGTCGCGCAACTTGAGAACAACCTCAAAGAGCTTATCTCGAGCATAAAAGGCGCCGGTAATACGAGGGTTATGGTGACGCTCGAGAACTCCGAGGAGACTGTCTACGCAACCGAGGAGAAGAAAAATAAAGAGGCTACGGAGGATAAATCCGATGGGCAATTGAGTAAAAAAAGGGAGAGTGACGATTGTGAGAAAAAGTACATAACTGTGAGAGATGCCGACGGTACCGAGAGGGCCTTGTCCGTGACGCAAATTCAACCTACCGTAAAAGGTGTGGTGGTCGTTTGCGACGGCGGAGACATCCCAGAGGTACAGCAAAAAATCACAGACGCGATAAAAACTGCGCTCAATATTACTTCAAAACGAGTTTATGTGACAAAATAATCTATCAAATCACTAAGGATTACCAGGAGGAAAAACATCATGGCTTTTGGAAAAAAACAACTCATTTTATCAGCATTGGTTCTAGCTCTCGGTACCGCTGTCTATCTCAATTGGCAATTTTCATCCGGTCAGGACTTAATCGACGAGAATTCTATCATCTCCACTAAAGAGCTCGGGGAGGCACTCTTCGTTAATAACACGCCATCAAATGAGGGCGGCGACGATAAGAAAGATGAGAAAAAAGAAGAACAGCCTAAAAATGCTTCGGAGTATTTCTCTAAGACCAAAAGCGCTCGGCAAAAATCTAGAGATGAGGCGACTGAAATGATTAAAGAGGTGCTCGAGGATTCAAAAGCCTCCGAGGAGGCGAAAGCAGAGGCCATAAAACAAGCCTCGCAGGTCGCTAAGCACATCGAGCAGGAAGCTAACATCGAGAGCCTAATAAAGGCTAAGGGCGTGGCGGATTGCTTGGCTTTCATTCAGAATGAAGAGTGCAGTGTGGTTGTCGGTGGCGGCGAGGCACTCAACGAAAACTTGGCAGTCGCCATAAAAGATATCGTCTCCGGCCAAGGTGGCATCGCTCCGGATAAGATAAAAATCGTTGAGGCGAAATAGGACGATACTGTATTTATGGTTGCTGCAAGCTCTATGGGCGCCGCGAGGCGCCGAAGGCCCCGAAGGGGCCTTCGGCCAGCCCAGAGCCCAACTGCGTTGGGCTCTGGGCCACAACGAAAATAAAAAATTATTTTCGTTGGCCTCGCGGCCTGCGCAAAGACAGAACGCCTTTAGGCAGTGCTAAAATCCGATATACAGTGTAAAATGAG
>JAZQMR010000088.1:0-3577 GCA_045543505.1 Acutalibacteraceae bacterium
GCGCTGGGAGGCGGCGAAGCCCCGTAGGGCCTCCGGCCAGCCCAAAGCCCAACTTTGTTGAGCTTTGTGCCACAAAGAAAATATTATTTTCTTTGGCCTCGCGGCCGGGCCGGAGCAGCCAAGCCAAAAGAAAGTTCTAATTAGGCCACTACTCAATTTGGCATTGCTAAATTCCGGTATATGCAAGCGAAAACCCTGTAAAATCAAATTCTGAAAAACGCATAAGTAGAGCTGTTCATTTTAACTTTTACCGTTTGTAAAAGTCGCACCCATATATGCAACATTAGCAACACCCTTAATTTTTCGCCTGAAGTTTAGCCGCGGTGATAGTGTTTTGCATAAGCATCGCGATGGTCATCGGTCCGACGCCACCCGGCACCGGCGTTATGTACGAGGCGAGATCTTTTACACTTTCGAAGTCGACATCGCCGCAAAGCTTGCCGTCCTCGCAGCGATTTATTCCTACGTCCACAACAACCGCGCCGGGCTTGACCATATCGGCTGTTACAAAATTTGCTCGTCCGACGGCCGCGACGAGAATATCCGCGCTTTTGCAAAGGTCCTTCAAGTTTTGCGTTTTGCTGTGACAAATTGTCACGGTCGCATCGCGATGAAGCATAAGCATCGCAAGGGGCTTGCCGACGATATTGCTGCGCCCGATGACTACACAGTGCTTGCCGGCAATCTCGATGTTTGAGGCGTCGAGCAGATGGATAATTCCGGCGGGCGTGCACGGCAAGAACTCAAAGTTGCCGGTCATAATTTTGCCGACGTTCATCTCATGGAAAGCATCGACGTCCTTGAGCGGGCTGATGCGCTCGATGACGGCTTTCTCGTTGAGGTGAGAGGGGAGGGGAAGTTGCACGAGAATGCCGTTTATGTCGCGCCTAGCGTTGAGTTCGTCGATTAAGTTTAACAGATCTGTTTCGGTTGTCTCCGTCGGCAGGGCAAACTCAAGCGACCGGATACCGATTTCCTCGCAGGCCTTTTTCTTGTTGCGGACATAAACCTTCGAGGCGGGATTTTCCCCAACGATTATCACCGCCAGCGAGGCTAATATACCTTGGCTGCTCAAAGCCGCAACTTCCTCCTTGAGCTGAGCCCTCAAATTCGTAGAAATTTCTTTTCCGTTTATGATTTTCGCCATGTTTACACCTCTATTATTTTTTGTCGATGTGGGCGGCGGGCGTATCGTCACTATATCGCAGCCGATACACTCCGCCGCCTTTTAAAGGAGTGCCCTAAGTAAGCCTTTTTCATTAGCTTGCTGTCCCAGCCGGGCCGCGAGGCCAAAGAAAATATTATTTTCTTTGTGACCAATCACTCAACGTTGTTGAGTGATTGGTTAGCCGAAGGCCCGTAGGTCCTTCGGCGCCTCGCGGCCGCCAGATGCTCGATCAGGGCACTCCCCCTTTTAATTTTATCTCTTAGCAAGAAAATCCGCACTCAATTTTGCCAAAAAGCCGGTTAACTTCGGCCTTCAAGACTCTATGCTCCTCGGACGACAAAGTCGGGTCTGCACTAAGAATCTCTGCCGCCGCGGCGTTTGTGTCGTTAAGGATGTTTATGTCCTTGATGAGTCCCGCGATGTGCAAGTCGGGCAATCCATGCTGTCGAGAGCCGATGAAGTCGCCGGGTCCTCGAAGTTTCAGGTCCTCGTCGGCAATTTTGAGGCCGTCGTTCGTTTGACAAATCGTGTGTAGGCGGCGCAGAGTGTCCTGATTTTTGTTGTCGGAAATTAAAATGCAGTAGGACTTGTGCTCGCCGCGACCGACCCTTCCGCGAAGTTGGTGTAGCTGCGACAAGCCAAAGCGCTCGGCGTTCTCGATGAGCATGACCACCGAGTTCGGTACGTCTACGCCGACCTCAATGACCGTCGTGGAGACCAGCACATCGAGCTCGTGCGCGGCAAAGGCACTCATGATGGAGTTTTTCTCGCGAGCGCTCATCTTGCCGTGCAGCAGGCCAATTTTGTAGTCCTTAAAGTGCTCCGTTTGAAGTTTTTTCGCGTACTCCTGCGCCGAGAGCAATTCGGTGTCGCTTTCCTCGATCAGCGGGCAAACGACATAGGCTTGCCGCCCCTCGTCGATGAGCTTCTTGATGAAATTATACGCCCGCACGCGCTTGTCGCCGCTGACGCAAAAGGTATCGATTTTTTGGCGGCCGGGCGGCATCTCGTCAAGTACGGAGATATCTAAGTCGCCGTAAATTATCATCGCGAGCGTGCGCGGAATCGGCGTCGCGGACATGACAACCACGTGCGGCTCTTGCCCCTTGGAGACCAGCTTGGCGCGTTGAGCCACCCCGAAACGATGCTGCTCGTCCGTCACGATGAGGCCGAGCTTGTTGAAGTAGACGTCGTCCGACAGGAGCGCGTGCGTGCCGATGATAATGTCGATGGCATTGACCTCGAGGTAGTCTTTGATGCGGCGCTTTTTGGCCTTTGGCGTGGAGCCGGTTAGAAGCTCAACACGGATGCCAACGGGCTCGAAAATACTTTTAAAGAAGCTAAAATGCTGCTCGGCCAAGATCTCCGTCGGCACCATGACGGCCGCCTGCATACCGGATTTGACCGCCGTGTGGCATAGCGCCGCGGCGACTGCAGTTTTACCTGAGCCGACGTCGCCCTGAATTAGCCGCTGCATCGAGGTCTCGGACATCATGTCGGAGATGCACTTGGCGACAGTTCGAGTTTGTGCGCCCGTCGGAGAGAATGGCAACAATTTCCAAAATTCCTCAGAGAAGTCCGTCTCAACCTTGAAGCGGTTTGCTTTTCGGTTGTTTGCTTTTATTTGAGCTAGTCCAAGTTGCAAGAGCAAAAGTTCCTCAAAGGTCAGGCGCGTGCGCGCTGCGTTGAGGATGTCGTAGTCCCGCGGGAAATGGATGCTCTCGATCGCCTCTCGCAACCCGCACAGGCCAAATTTCTTGCGCAGAGAATGGGGGAGAGGGTCTCTTATGGTCTCCGGCAGCATGAGGAGGGCCTGCTTCATTGCGGATTCGATTTGTCGTGAGGCGAGGCCTTGTGTTTGAGGGTAAATCGGCCGCATAGAGGCACATTCCTCGGCGGCGACAAAAGTAGGGGAGAGCATCTCAAAGTTGCCGTTATTTCGTTTGACGATGCCGTGAAAAAGATATTCGTTGCCGTTTTTTAAGAGCGCCTTGACGTAACGATTGTTGAAAAAAGTAATGTTTAAGCAGCTCGCCTCATCGTAGACGCGCACCTTGAAGAGGCTCATCCCGCGGCGAATGAAGTGCTCCGAGACGGGCGAAATGACCGTGGCCCTAACGCAACAAGGTGTATTTTCCGGAGCCTCGGCGATGCCCACAATGTTCGACCAATCCTCATAGGCGCGCGGGTAAAAACGCAACAAGGCGCCGACCGTAGGCACTTTGAGCTTCTCGAACAAAGCCTTGCGCTTACTGCCGACACCTTTTAAAAATTGAATGTCTTGCTCAAACAACGATGCCATCGGCGGCACCTCCAGGGGCGAAATTTGTGAGAGTCTTAATCAAACGCGTGGACGCCGCGAGGCGCCGAAGGCCCTGCGGGCAAGTCGGATCGTAGCCATGTCGTTCT
>JAZQMR010000089.1:0-2015 GCA_045543505.1 Acutalibacteraceae bacterium
CGCCTTCGGTATGATTACAGCCAGCTCTTTTACACGTCTTAGGCTCAGTGCAAGTCGCATCTGCCATGTCATGTCCTAGAGGGTCACCTTCGGTATGATTACAGCCAGCTCTTTTACACGTCTTAGGCTCAGTGCAAGTCGCATCTGCCATGTCATGCCCGAGAGCGTCAACTTCCTCCTCATAGGTGTGCTCAGCATTATGCTGACAAGTGAAGGTCTTTACACCGGCTTCGGTACAGGTGGGGTCTTTAGTGATGTTACCTTCATCCCATTCATGAGCACAGTCACAATCCGCGCACTCGTAGTTGGCGGCATCCCAGGTGTGGCCAGACTGAAACGTCACGTTGCCAGCCGTAGTACCGGTGATCACATAGTCGGGGCCCATGGCATTGTTGCACACGGTGGCCGCCTTGCTGGCCGAGGTAATCTTAACCGCAGTCTTGCCGTCTTGGGTTCCCTCCACGGTGTAGGCCAGCGTAGTGGTAAAATTCGGCTCGACCACGTCAGCCGGCAAGTAGAAACCACTTTTATAGAAAAGATGTGAACCAGAAGTCATATTGCCAAAAACAGATGGCCCAACCGAAGTGACCGATGCAGGCAGCACCAGTGTCTTTACTTTGGGCATACTGCTGAAGGCTCTCTGACCAATCGTCTCCACGGTGGCCGGCAACGACACAGAGGTAACATTCTGAGCATTGTTGAAAAACTGTGCTGGTATCTCCTTCACGCCAGCCGGAACAACCAGGTGCTCGTTGCTATTCATAAGCGCGTAGGCAACCAGTGTCCCATCCTTGCCGGCAAGAAGCGCGCCGTTGTTGCTAACCTCGAACGCAGTGCTGCCCGCAGCAAGAGTGATTGAAGTCAGCGCATAACAGCCGGCAAACGCAGAGGGACCAACAGCCGTAAGCGAAGCCGGCAGCGAAACCGCAGAGAGCGCCGAGCATCCCTGAAACGCAAAATCTCCAAGCGAAGTCACACCCTCCTCGACCATAACTTCCGTTATAGCGCTGCGATAGTCCTTCCACGGCCAGCTTTCATACAAAGACCCCTTCATAGCGCCACTACCGCTGATAGTGAGGGTATAGGCGTCCACTTCGCTCTCACCCACGGTAACTTTGTCGCCGTTCGTCTCAAGCTTCCACGTGACTTTCGTACCTCCCTCCACATTTGGGTCGCCACATGTGCCACTATCAATGATCTCCGCGCTAGAGGTCCATTGCCGCCACATGCCAAGGGGTGTGCCTGCGCTGAAGAAGAGCAGTGCAAGGGATAAGAGTAGAGTAGAAAATTTCTTTTTCATAATCTCACCTCCTTTTTATTAGCATTAATGTCAAAATAGCAAAAAAAAAAACCAAAGTCTTAATTTTGTGTAATTTCTTCACAAAAGGCAGGCGTCAAAATAATGGAAAATAAAAAAGCACAACCTGGAATAGAGATTGCGCTAGGACTGAAGCGGCTTCAAGTATGCTTTTGTCACGGCGTGAACACCTTTTTAAGGTCTCTTGCATCATCCCGGCTTGACTTGCATACAATAAGCTTGTATAATATAAATGTACAACATTGTGTACAGAATAAAGTGCATATGCGAGGTGATAAAATGTTGGCGACTAATTTTACGAATGTCAGAAATAACTTTAAGGAGTACTGCGATAAGGCCATCGACGACGCTCAGCCTGTCATTGTGACGCGAAAAGACAACCGTAACGTGGTGATTATTTCGTTAGATGAGTACAACAACATGCAGGAAAATATGTACATTTTCAGCAATAAGGAGTACGTCGACCGCTTGTTGGAGTCTAAAAAGCAACTTGAGCATGGCCGCGCAAAAGTGCAAGAGCTAATCGAGGTAGAAGATGAATAAAATCTTTTCGGACAATGCGTGGGAGGAGTACACCAGCTGGCTAACCGAAGACAGAAAAATCCTTAAACGCATAAATGAGCTTTTAAAAGACATCGAGCGAAACGGCCACAAAGGGTTGGGCAAACCCGAGCCGTTGAAACATAATTTTACCGGT
>JAZQMR010000090.1:0-2230 GCA_045543505.1 Acutalibacteraceae bacterium
GCCTTCGGCGCCTCGCGGCGGCGTTGCTGTAAGCTTAGGACATAGCCAAACCTCCGTTACCTCTTTAATAAATTCGCCACGACCGCATATAAATTAGCTAAGACCTTTAACTTGAAGGATGTGGCTAATTTGTACAAAAAGTGGCTTTGCACTTTGGTGGCATGCGCGTTGATAATGTTGTTTGGTGCGTCGGCGGTTTTGGCAGAGGATTTGCAACTGTCGGCTTCCTCGGCGGTGGTCATTTGCGCCGATAATGGAAAAATTCTCTACGGCAAAGACGAGTACAAGCCGCGACCAATGGCCAGCACTACGAAGATCATGACAGCCTTGTTGACGCTCGAGGCCGCTGAGAACGACGACGCCAAGGTGACCATCACGGACAAAATGGTGCCGGTGGAGGGCTCCTCGATGTACCTGCAGGTGGGGCAAGTTCTGCCGCGCTCGAGCCTCGCCAAGGGCATGCTCACGGTCTCTGGCAACGACGCGGCAAACGCAGCGGCCATCGAGCTTGGCGGCACGGTGGATGGCTTTGTCGAGCTGATGAACAAAAAGGCCAAGCAAATCGGCATGAAGGACACGCTCTTCGAGACGCCATCTGGACTCGACAAGGGCAACCACCACTCTACGGCCTACGACATGGCCTTGCTGGGGGCCTACGCGCTCGAAAATAACGCCTTTTACGACATTTCATCGAAGAAGAAGGTAGATGTGCAGTTCTTCGAGCCGGATGAGATTCGCACGCTCTACAATGAGAACCGCATGCTGAAGCGCTACGATGGGTGCATCGGCGTCAAGACTGGATTTACGCGCCTCGCTGGGCGATGTTTAGTCTCGGCGGCTGAGAGGAACAACACGCGCCTGGTTGCGGTTACCCTCAATGCTGGCGACGACTGGAACGACCACGAGAAATTGCTCGACTACGGTTTTTCTAGGGTTGAGACGGTGGTCTTTGATAGCCAGGATTATGTGGTTTTGCCTGTTGTTGGAGGAATCGCTAGTGAGGTGAAGGCCTACGCGAAGGAAAAAATCTCCTTGACGGTGGAAAAAGGCCAAGCAGATGGCGTAGAAAAGCTCGTTGAGGTGCCGCGATTTCTATACGCGCCGCTCAAGCTGGGGCAAGTCATCGGGAAGATAAAGTATGTCCTTGAGGGTCAGGTTCTCGCGGTGAATGACCTAGTGCTCTCTGAAGATGTGGCGCTGTATCTTCCAAGGAAAACCTTATGGCAAAAAGTATGTGGATTTTTTACTGGAATTTTTTGAGATTGCCAGCCTTGGCTTTTAAGCTTGTTTAGTAGCTTGGTGCGGCCGCGAGGCCAAATAAAATAAAAGTTTATTTTATTTGTGTCCAAAAGCTCAACTTTGTTGAGCTTTTGGAATAGCCGAAGGCCCCAACGAGGCCTTCGGCGCCTCGCGGCGTCCCTAGAGTTTGATGAAAACAAAAGGAAGGATTATATCGATGGAGAAAATAAGACTGCAAAAGGTGCTTTCCGAGCGGGGTATCGCGTCTCGCCGGAAGGCTGAGGAACTGATAAAAAACGGCGAAATCACCGTGAATGGACGTGTGGCGAGCCTTGGAGACAAAGTTGACCTTGCAAAGGACATTGTTGCTGTAGGCGGCAAACGAATTGATAAAAAAGTTGAGAAATTTTACATAATGTTGCACAAGCCGCGAGGATTTATATCGACGATGAGCGACGAGCTGAACCGCAAGTGCGTGGCGCAGCTGGTGCAGGACGTGCCGGAGAAGGTCTACCCGGTGGGGCGCCTCGACAAGGACTCCGAGGGGCTGCTGCTCATGACGAACGACGGCGATTTTGCCAACGCAGTGATCCATCCGTCGCGGCACATCGAGAAGCGCTATCGGGTCACTGTAAAGGCAAAAGTCTCCGAGGAACAGCTAGTCAAGTTGAGCTCAGGCATGGAAATCGATGGCTACAAAACTCAACCGGCCAAGGTCAACGTGCTAAAACTTGAGCCAAACAGAACCGTGCTCGAGATAGTCCTTAAAGAAGGGCGAAATCGGCAAATTCGCAAGATGTGCGAGCAGGTTTGCCTAGACGTGGCGCGCTTGAAGAGGATCTCCATTGGACAGGTGAAACTTGGTATGCTGCAACTCGGCAAGTGGCGAGAGCTCTCGCGCGAAGAAGTGCGGGCCTTATGGAGGAGATAGCGCGACATGTTTGAGAAGGTTCTTTTGGGTTAGCTGCGCTGGCCGCGAGGCCAAAGAAAA
>JAZQMR010000091.1:0-7270 GCA_045543505.1 Acutalibacteraceae bacterium
GAGGGAGAAACAAAACGACGCCGAAGCAACCTACGCGCCGATACTAGACAAATCGCTGTCGAACATAAACTGGGGTGAGTCGGCCGAGAAAATTCACAACTTGGTGCGAGGGTTAAATCCTTGGCCGGTGGCCACGACAACCCTTGAAGGAAAGACTCTCAAGGTATACAAGACGCGCCTATTTGAGCCGCGCGAAGGGACGCAGCCTGGCCAAGTAATAAGCGTGAACTCATTCGTTGTTGGCTGCGGAGGCGGCACTGCGCTTGAGATTTTAGAGGTACAAATGGAGTCGAAAAAGCGCATGAGTGCAGAGGATTTTTGTCGTGGCTGCAAGCTTGAGGTAGGCACAGTTTTAGGTTAAAGGAGACAATTTTATGTACGGATTTTATTACTTTGACTACACATATTTTTTGTTCATGATGCCGGCGCTAATCATCTCGCTGTACGCCCAATTCAAGGTGAACAGCACATTTGCGAAGTACTCAAAGGTGCGCAACGCCAACGGCCTAACTGGCGCTGAGGCCGCGCATAAAGTGCTGATGAAAAACAACGTGGCCGGAGTGAGCGTGGAGCACATCCGCGGCGATTTGAATGATCATTTCGATCCGAGGTCCAACGTCATAAAGCTGTCGGACTCGGTTTATTCGTCGGCGTCGGTGGCCGCGGTTGGAGTTGCAGCTCACGAGGCAGGACACGCGGTGCAACACGCGCAGGGCTACTCGCCGATGAAACTCAGAGCGGCCCTAGTACCAGTCACAAACATCGGTTCGACGCTCTCGATGCCGCTCATTTTCATCGGCTTGCTGTTGCCTGTCCAATACGACTTTATCGTCATGCTCGGCATCGCGCTGTTCAGCTTGGCGGTGCTCTTCCAGCTCGTGACGCTGCCAGTGGAGTTCGACGCAAGCCGCCGCGCCATCGCGACACTGGAGCAGAGCAGAACCCTTCGCGGGGAGGAACTCGACGGGGCCAAAAAAGTCCTGAAGGCGGCCGCGATGACCTACCTGGCAGCGACTTTCTCCTCGGTGATGTCACTGCTGAGGCTGCTTTTGATTGCGGGGAACAGACGCGGAAATGATTGACATAAAATCGATGCTCAAGGCCGAGCTGGCCGATACCCTAAAGTGCGACGGCTACCCAGCATATCGAGCAGAGCAAGTCTATTTGTGGCTGGCCAAGGGTGTAAGCAGTTTTGAGCAGATGTTGAACGTGCCGAAGGATTTGCGCAAGCAGCTGAGCGAAAAATATTACATCGCGAGTGCCGAGGTGGAGCGAAAATTCTCCTCGAAGGTGGACGAGACCGTAAAGTATTTGTTCCGGCTGCGCGATGGCGAGTTTGTCGAGTCGGTCTTGATGAAATACAAGCACGGCTACACAATTTGCATCTCGACGCAGGTTGGCTGCAAGATGGGGTGCAAGTTTTGCGCGACCGGCAAGAGCGGCTTTGTGAGGAATTTGACGGCCTCCGAGATGCTAGCACAAATTCAATCGGCGCAACTCGACAACGACACAAGGATCTCCAACGTTGTGCTGATGGGTATGGGCGAGCCGCTCGACAACTACGACAATGTGCTGCGTTTTTTGCGGCTAGTTTCGGCGCCGGAGGGTCTTAACATCGGAATGCGCCATATTTCGCTATCGACTTGTGGTATAATTGATAAAATGCGCGCATTGGCCAACGAGCGGCTCCAGCTGACGCTCTCGGTGTCGCTGCACGCGCCGAATGACGACATCCGCAACCAGCTGATGCCCATCAACAAGCGGTTCGGCGTCGAGGAGTTGCTGGAGGCGTGCAGATTCTACATAGAGAAGACTGGCCGACGCATTTCGTTTGAATACGCGATGATTTCGGGCGTGAACGACGATGATGCTTGTGCGAACGAGCTTGCGCGAAAACTGGCCGGGATGCTGTGTCATGTTAATCTGATTCCGGTCAATGGCATCGATGCGACGAAAAGTACCTACAAAAAAAGTAGTCGCGAGCGTTTGGACAGCTTCGTGAGGATTCTTGCAAAACGCGGCATAACGGCTACGGTGCGAAGGACTTTGGGTGTGGATATAAATGCTTCTTGTGGGCAACTTCGAGGAAAGGCAAAAAATCAGGTGGTTTAAATGGCGAACATCTTTGGCAAAAGCGATATCGGCCGAGTGCGGCCGACGAATCAGGATAATTTTGACTACGGGACGACGGCCGCAGGCGTGACTTGGGCTGTGGTTTGCGACGGCATGGGCGGCACGAACGGCGGCGATATCGCGAGTCGTGTGGCTGTTGAGAGCATAAAAGATAGCATGAATAGCGACTTCTCGGAGGCCATCTCGCACGACGATGTTGAGCGACTCCTCAAGAAGGCCATCGACAAGGCTAACTTTGAGATCTTTAATAAGGCGCAAAAAGAACCAGAACTTCGCGGCATGGGCACGACTGTTGTTTTGCTGGCCATCGTCGAGGATAAAATTCATATTGCGTACGTCGGAGATAGTCGTGCCTATATGGTGCGAAGTGGCGAAATCGAGCAGCTGACGGTTGATCACTCGATGGTGCAGCAGCTGATTGACGATGGAGAAATAACCGACGAGGAAGCCAAGGATCATCCGCAGAAGAACATCATCACGAGGGCGCTAGGCATCAGCAGGGTCGTGAAGATCGATTACCTCGCCATGGAAAAACTCCCGGGCGACTTGCTTCTTGCCTGCACGGACGGCCTGACGAATTATCTCGACCAAAATGATTTACTGACTTGCGTGAGGGACAATGCGGGAGAGGCTCTTATCAACGAGATGATTGCCCTTGCGAACGAGCGCGGCGGAAACGATAACATTACGGCCGTTGTGCTTGGCGATTAACGGAAATGTTGTTGAGGTGACGCTTTTATGGATAAGTACGTTGGCAAGCGGCTCGATGGCCGCTACGAGATAAATGAGCTGCTGGGTTGCGGCGGCATGGCGCGGGTCTACAGCGCATACGACATCATCGACGACCGCACCGTTGCGATAAAAATCCTCAAGGATGAGTTCCTCACGAATAGGGACTTCATTCGGCGCTTTAAAAATGAGTCCAAGGCTATTGCGGTTCTGTCGCATCCGAACATCGTTAAGGTCTATGATGTGAGCTTCGGCGACCGCATCCAATACATCGTGATGGAAAACATCGACGGCATAACGCTCAAGGAGTACATCGACAAGCAGCACGAGATTAAATGGCGCGATGCAGTTCACTTTACGATGCAAATCTTGAAGGCCCTAGAGCACGCGCACGAGAAGGGCATCGTGCATCGGGACATAAAGCCGCAAAACATCATGCTCCTAAAGGATGGAACCATCAAGGTGACGGACTTTGGCATCGCGCGATTCTCCAAAAATGAGACGCGTACCTTGACGGAAAAAGCCATCGGTTCGGTGCATTACATCTCGCCGGAGCAGGCGCGCGGAGACATGACGGACGAAAAGTCAGACATCTATTCGGTGGGCATAATGCTCTACGAGATGCTGACCGGTAAGCTGCCCTTTGAGGCGGACAACGCGGTCTCAGTGGCTATCATGCAGATGCAAATGGAGCCTCAAAAGTTGCGCGAGATCAACCCAGATATACCTGAGGGCCTCGAGGATATTACCCTCAAGGCGATGAAAAAGGATCCCGAGCATCGCTACAAGTCGGCGGGGGAGATGCTCGAGGCGATAGAGATGTTTCGCAAGAATCCGAGCATCCGCTTCGAGTACAAGTACTTCAGCGACACCGCGCCGACGAAATATTTGGAGGCCATCAATGACGTTAAAAACTCGAGGAAAAATGGCTATTTCGACGGCTATGAGGACGAGGAAAATTCCTCGGAGAAGCGCTCGAAGGCCATAAATATAATCATCGGTGTGGGCATTGCGCTTATAATTTCTCTCGTCGTGATGGGCATTGGCATGGTTTCGGGCTGGTTCGGCTTCGGCAATAGAGATGTGGATGTGCCAAACTTCATCGGCATGAAACTCTCGGATGTCGTCGATAATGATCGGTATAAGTTCGCTTGGAATATCGAGCAGGCCTATGACCCGAACAGGCCCGAGGGGATGATAATTGATCAAGATCCGAAGGCTGGCTCGAAGAAGGTGAAGGAAAACTCGAAGGTGACCCTAAAGGTTAACAGCTCCGGCACGCTCGTGACGATTCCGATGGTTCGCGGCTTGACACTTGAGGCGGCCAAAGCAAAGCTTAAAGAGGCGGGGCTGGTCTACGAGGTTCTAACGGTAGAGGACGACGAGACGGCCGAGGGAATCGTCAAGGGCACCGACCCGATAGAAGGTACGGAAATCGTCGTTAACAGCATGGTGAGGGTCCTCGTGAGCAAGGGGCCGGCGGAGAAGAAAGTTGCCATTCCGGATGTCATCGGGAAGTCTTTCTCGGAGGCCACCAAGGAGCTCGTCGATAAGGGCTTGAAGGTCTCGGAGAACGTCGTTAAAGAAAAGAGCACCAAAGCAAAGGATACAGTCCTGTCAACGAACCCGCTGCCAGGCGTAGAGGTTGCTGAAGGTACGGCGGTTGCTTTGACGGTCAGCTCTGGTGAGCCAGTGGAGAAGACCTTGACGATTAACGTGGATTTGCCGGCTAGTGTGTCGCATGAGGTCGCCATGAAGGTTTATATAAACGGCGTCAACGATTCGAGCCACTCTAAAACGCTAATCCCGGCCTATAACTCGAGTTATTCGTTTTCAATTAAGGGTGCCAACGGTACAAAAAGCGTTGTTGTAAACCTAGATGGCCAAAAATACCGTGTCTATGAGGTAAACTTCGAGAGCGAGACCGTCCGCACTCTTGAGCGGTATAGCTACACTGACACGGTTATGTCGAGCGCCGCCAGCAGCAAGGCCAGTGAGGGCAGTAAGGCTACAGAGAAAACTACATCTGGCGCGAAAAGGGCAAACATCACCAACGACAAGGATTATAGCATCACGAAGACAAGCGTGAGGCATCGCAATTAACAGGTTTTATTAGGGTTATGATCAAATGCCAGGGCGCCGCGAGGCCCCGAAGGCCCTGAGGGCCTTCGGCCACCCATGAGCCCAACAACGTTGAGCTCATGGGTACAAAGAAAATAAAAATTTATTTTCTTTGGCCTCGCGGCTTGGCTGTAGCTAATTAAAAAGATCATCTATGATATTTGCGAGATGTCAGCTAATTTGATTATTAAGAGTGTGACGCAAAAATGAATGCTAGGTGCGACTACGAAAAGTATATAAATTTAACTAAGGCTTTGCTTGTTCAAGGTGACGGCAAGGCCCCGTTTGCTTTTGTGCGAACTTACGGGTGCCAGCAGAATGTCTCGGACTCGGAGAAGATAAAGGGTTTGCTCTTAGCGATGGGCTGCGAGTTGGCGCAAGACAGCGGCGATGCAGATATAATCGTTTTCAACACGTGCGCGGTGCGAGAAAACGCCGAGGACAGAGTTTTCGGCAACGTGGGGGCTCTTAAGGCGCTAAAAAAGAAAAAGCCAGGACTAATTATCGCTTTGTGCGGGTGCATGACGGAACAGCCACATGTGGCGGAAAAGCTAAAGTCGAGCTTTCCTTTCGTTGATTTAGTCTTTGGGACAAATGCGATCCACTTGTTGCCGCAGATGCTTTATGACGTATTGACCGAAAAAAAGCGTGTTTTTAGGCAAGGTGTTAATGATAATTTAATTCACGAGGGCTTGCCCATTAAGCGCGAAAGCGGCTTGAAGGCTTTCATTCCGATAATGCACGGCTGCGACAATTTTTGCTCGTATTGCATTGTGCCGTACGTGCGCGGTCGCGAGAAAAGTCGAACGCCGAGTGCAATTCTCAGCGAATTTTCTCAGGTGGTGCGCGAAGGCTACAAGGACATAACGCTCTTGGGGCAAAACGTGAATTCCTATGGAAAAAACTTGCCTGAGGATATAAATTTTGCTGAACTTTTGCGGTGTGTGGACAACGTGGAGGGAGACTATTGGCTTCGATTTATGACCTCGCACCCGAAGGATGCTACCCGCGAATTAATTGATGTGATGGCGCAAGGTAAGCACATTTGTCGACATCTGCACTTGCCGTTCCAATCGGGGAGCAACAGAATCTTAACGCGAATGAATCGCCACTATACTCGCGAAAAGTACCTGGAGATCGTCTCTTACATAAAAGAAAAAATGCCGGATATTTCCTTGACGAGCGACGTGATTGTGGGCTTTCCGGGCGAGACTTATGACGATTTTTGCGAGACGCTGAGCCTCATAAAGGAAGTCGGATTTACCTCGCTGTTTACGTTTATTTACTCGAAGCGTGTCGGGACGCCTGCAGCGAAGATGGATGACCCAATTTCGTCTGAGGAAAAATCAGCCTGGTTCAAGGAACTCTTGCAGGTGCAAAATGAAGTGACCTCGCAGCAGTGCCAAAAGTACGTCGGACAGACGGTTAAAGTGCTCGTTGAGGGGAACTCGACAAAGCCCGGCTCCCTCACGGCAAGAACACAAGGCAACATCATCGTGGATTTGCAAGGCGACGAAAGTTTAATTGGAAAATTCGCGATGGTGAAAATTGTCGACACGCAAAACTGGTTCTTAAAAGGTGAGCTTGTCTCGCTGGTGTAGGGGAAAGGAGTTTTTTAGTATGGATATTATTGCGTTGGCGCGTGAGCTGGGACAAAAAATACAAGAGGATGACCGCTACTTGGCTCTGAGAGTTGCAACGCAGGTGAACGACGAGGATGAAACCTTGCAGGCTTTAATTGGCGAATTTAACTTAAAAAGACTGAGTATCGCCAACGAAACCTCTAAGGCTGAACGCGATGAGGCAAAAATCAAGTCGCTCAACGAGGAGCTGAAAAATTGCTACGGCGCTATCATGAGCAACGAAAATATGCTAAAATATAACAGTGCAAAGGCGGAGTTCGATTCGCTGATGCGACGAATTAATGCAATAATTGCGGGCGCGGCAAATGGCGAAAATCCGATGACAGTAGACCTCGTTGAGACGGCTTGTGATGGCGATTGCTCGGGGTGTTCGGGCTGCCGCTAAGGTGTTGATGTGTTGAAATGTTGCCGAGCCCGTGATAGGAGTGCCATAAGCAAGCAGCCGCTGGCGCCGCGAGGCGCCGAAGACCAAGTCGGATCGTAGCCATGTCGTTCTGTGAGCCAAGGAGTTGCAGACCAACTTTGTCTTCCTAAGACCGCTTGGCCTCCGACTTGCTAAGGTGTTGATGTGTTGAAATGTTGCCGAGCCCGTGATAGGAGTGCCATAAGCAAGCAGCCGCTGGCGCCGCGAGGCGCCGAAGACC
>JAZQMR010000092.1:0-6271 GCA_045543505.1 Acutalibacteraceae bacterium
GCCGAAGGCCCTACGGGCCTTCGGCGCCTCGCGGCCGCCAGATGCTGGCTTAGGGCACTCCACTGAACTTTACTTACTCTGCGTTAAAATAAACTTAGCTTCGAGTTCTCGGCGAACCATTGTTTTTGATCGTCGAGCTTCGAATCAAGGGTCTCGTCCACCACCAAGGACATCACCTTGTTGACCGCCAAAATTCCGCCTATTTTTATATCCTTGCTCACTTCTACCTTGCAAATCTTCCCATAGGCCTCACGAATGGCCTCGACTAAATGCTCATCATTCTTGCTGGTGTACAACGTCGTGCCAGACTTCTTGAGCACCTCAGAAATCGACGCCGCGGACCTCTTTAAAAGCTCAACGTACTCTTGCGTCTTCGTAAAGGCTACAAGTTTTTCCCTCGCCTTGCCCAAGACCTCATCCATAATGGCATTACGCTTCGCAAAGAGCTCTTTACGCTTCTCCACCTCGAGCCGCGAGACCTCACTGGAGATATTTTTCTTCATTTGAGCCATCTCGTTTTGAATCAAGTAGTACGCATCGCGCAGAACCTCGACCTCAGCCTTTTGCAGCTCATATCTGCGGAACTCATCGGCTCGTGTTTTAATTTCTTTTCTTTGCTCGGCCGCATATTTATTGATGGCCTTCAAAAAATTACTTGTCTTGCCAACCTCTTGCATCATCACACCTCCGGCTCAAAAACTAAAAATAACCCTCAATCTTCATATTTTAATACCAATCGCATCGCGCACATACTTCGTGATTGAATCCTTAACGCTGCCATTGCCATGCCTATCCGGGATCTCCACAATCAACGGGCGTGCGCGATTTAGCTTAAGGTCGTAAATGTACTCGCGACAAAGCTTCACAAGATTCTCCGTAATCAAAATGACCGCGATATTTTCATCTTGCAAGGCCTCCGCTAATGCATCCAGCACCTCTTGCTCCTTATGCACCACCACGCCGGGAATCCCAGAAAGACGCATCCCGACTAACGTATCTTTGTTGTCGCTAATCAGATGAAACTTCATAGGTAATTCACCAGTCCTCTCAAAAAACTCGGGGAGTGCCCTTTTAAATTTCGCTTAGCCGCCCGCGGCCGCGAGGCCAAAGAAAATAATATTTTCTTTGTGGCCATGAGCCCAACGAAGTTGCGCTCATGGCTGGCCGAAGGCCCTACGGGCCTCCGGCGCCTCGCGGCGCGCAGCAGCTTGCCCAGAGGGCACTCCCAAAACTCGAGCGAACCTACATTCTTATAGGAACTTAATGAAGATAACAACTAATAGCGCGAAGATCGCAACACCCTCGGCGAGTCCGACGAAAACGATAGCCTTACCGAAGGCTTTTGGGTCTTCGGAGACCGCGCCGATAGCGGCAGGAGCGGCAGCAGCAACAGCCATACCGGAGCCGATGGAAGCCAAACCAATTGCAAGGGCCATAGCGATGCCATCCCACTCCTTGTCGGACTTACCTTGCTGCTCCGCAACAACAGACGTAGTCGCCTCTTGCGCAGGAGTTGCATTCTCGCTCTCAGCCGAGCTAATCATCGCCGTTGCCGCAAAGGCGGTCACAAAGAGAATCGCGAACGAACAAATCTGCATAACTACGGCTTTAGCAGGCTTTAGGCCTTTTTTCACCGCGTAGGTGCACGCTACGAGCGAACCTACCAACAAACCTATGAACGACATAAAAATCACTACAGCACTCATTACAATTTCCTCCAAAAATCGATTATATTTTAATTCTCCGCAGATACCTTAACTGGCGAATAAGGTCTACCTTGTCCCTGAAAGAATCTGCTAAACAGCTCATAAAAGTTAAGTCTCAGCACCTGGATGCCTACCAAAAGCGCCTCTACGACCGTAACGAAAGCATTTCCGATGAAGGCCATAATCGTGAAACCGACGACGCCTCCGGGCATGACCTCAGCGATAGCCAAGAAGCCCATCATCATGCCGGCGTGCACCAAGATATACGCGCCAACGCGCAAGAACGACATCGTATTCGTCGCGTAACTCAGCATCACCTCGAACATCTCAAAGAAGTTCTGCACGATGAACTCGCCCCATTTTTCGGGCTTCCAATCCTCTTCGCCCTCTATCAGCTTACCGAGGACCTCCTTAAAGAAGATAAATCCAAGCGGTAGCACTAACAATCCTAAGATATACGGCAAGGTCATAAGATTAAAACCTAGCGCCGTCGAAGCAACACCTGCGAGCAACGCCCCATAGAAGACCATCCCCGCGACGCCATTGGGGCCAAAGAGCGCATCCTCAAAGTTTCGTCGTCGCAACGAGGAATAAATGTTAATCGCCATCGACAACAAAATTATACTTGCGCCGAGCGCCACTGCCAGCACGATAATTATCATAACGGATTGCGGCTTCATCACGTCGATGGGCTTCTCAGCGAGGCCAAAGAGCGATTT
The DNA here is from genome assembly GCA_045543505.1 of Acutalibacteraceae bacterium. GTDB lineage: Bacteria > Bacillota > Clostridia > Oscillospirales > Acutalibacteraceae > CAG-557. The sequence continues at coordinate 2,426 of JAZQMR010000092.1, forward strand.
ATACATCGGGTCGAGTGCGTGCTCTAGTCCGAACACCGAACCATATATAAGTCCGAAAATCGCCGCTGAGAATCCACATCGAATCAATATTCGGCCGAGCATCATTTTCTTAAGTTTCCACATGAACCAGCCTGCAATCGCTAAAACCAGGCCTTGCCCGAGGTCTCCGAACATCACACCGAAGAGCAGCGTATACAACACTGAGACGATTACGGTCGGGTCGATTTCGTTATAGCTGGGCAAGCCGTACATCTCGACGAAGGACTCAAATGGTCGTGAGAAGCGATTATTTTTGAGTTTAACCGGCGGCGAATGTTTTTCCTCGTTGTCGGCGCGCTCGATGGAGTACTCTATGCCGTAGACATCGCTCAGCTGATGCGCGAAGTTATCCTCCTGTTCCTCGGGGATCCACCCGACCAAGATGAAGCTCTCATTATACTTCGAGACATATTTTTTAATTCCAAAGTAAGTATCTAATTCTTCGAGCTTGGTGTAGAAGCGCAAACACTGATCTTTTTGAGTCTTCCAAAAGTTCGCTATTTTGTTATTGACCTTCTCGAGTTCTGCCTCGGCCTGCTCGATTAACTTTTTAATGGTAGCCCATTCTGTCTCGGGAGTTCCATCGATTTGATTAAGCCAAAGTCGTTCGAAATATAGGCCAGCGAATTTCCGATCTATATCGGCGATGGTGTCGAGTGGAGCGAAGTACACACCCCAACAGACTTTATTCTCGATGGTACAGGGGAAGAACAACATATACGGGTCGTCCTGATAGGCATTCAGCTTCTGGAAGCTCTCCTTAGGCAACTTACCGAAGCGAACCTTAATGTACTTACAAGCGAAGATATCCTTGAGATTCAAGTCTAGCCCGATAAAGTGGCTAATATCGATTAGAGAACGTTTTAGCTTAGTAATTCTCTCAGTTATCTCCTGTTTTTTCTCAAGGAGCAACCCCAACTTATGGTTAATGTAATTGACGTACTCATTTATTTCCTTGAGGCTCACATCGAAATCATCGATATCGACCATACTCAAGTCGAGGCCAGTTTTTTTCATCATTTCCTTGAGTTTTCGAAGTGGCTCGGTATAGGGATTTCCTTCCGCGAGGGGGACGAATTGATTATTCTGCGAATAGAAGGACAAAGCGTTATCCGGATGGAAGATGCCGGACTTACCGCAGACTTTAATTACCTCATCTAGCGCTGGCAACACGCCGATGATACTTGCGACCTTGACCGTTGAAACCGCCACGTTATGACACACCCTCTCTAAGTGGTTTTCTCATTATTAACAAATTTTCGATATCTCGTCTTGGCACGTTATACCTTACGCCTTCGATTATCGTGATGAGATTTTGGATTTCTATTTGCAAGAGAAACAGGTAAGAAATCATCACGGCATCGGGGTGCACGGAGAATCGGATTGTTTTTCTGCATTTGTTATATAAAATTCGGTCAGGCAGTTCATCAACGTAATTAAACTTCAATTTGCTAAGTATTTTCCCGCGGTTAGTACTTTTCATTATATCGAAGACTTGCTCTTCATTTTCGGCGCCGCACATTTGCGCAAGATGTTTATCTTTTATAGTTCCGTGGCTCAAGATTGCCGATTTAATCTTGCTATGATTTCTCTTCAGGCGCACGATACGCACGAAATTACTATAATCGATATATGCATTTAAGATCTCCGACAATTCATCTTTAACTTTCTTATCGGTTCCTTTTCGAAGGGCCTTAAAGAACTTCTCATAGAGGTAATCGTAGAGTGTTTTCTCGATGGCAGAGAGGTCTAATTTTTCATTTTCTTTCGGCCTATGTTCCGCTAGGAGAGCCTCATACGGCGAGCCCTTTAAGACATGTAAGAACTCCTCGTAATTTTTAACGGAGACCAACTCAACTAGATTTATTTTTGTTCTTTTATTAAAAAACATCGGCAGCGAGTAGAGATAATCTGAGGGGTTACCGGAGGCCAAATACATAAGGCTATGCAAAATCTGCTCTATTTCGGTTCTGGCGATGGTATATTCTGCGAAGCTATCCCCTGTTGAGATTTCATATCTGCCGAGGTCCTCGAGGTCGTGAAACAACTTTTTACGAATAAAATTCTCCAACTGATTCCTGTTAGTGACCAATTCATTTGCTCCAGATAATTCTCTTCCGTAGACGGTGTTATTTTTGAGGTACACGGTGACATCTGGCACAGTCGCGCAAGCCATGAGGTTACCATAGTCTTTCGCGCTGATTCTCTTGCCGTACATCGCCCTAACCTTAGCCAAAATAACATTCGAAGAATATTTGGAAAGCACGTAATCACTCTCCTACAACGTTTTTAACGATAATATCGACCCACTCATCACACTTCTGAGCGTAGAGTTTATCTAGCGATTCAGAAATTTCTTTGCAAGTCGATATAATTTTTTGTTTTTGTTCTTCGGCTGCTTTTTTCTCGGTAATTTCGTTAGCAGCTAATCTTTTTCGTGCACGCTCAAGGTATTCATTGCGGATTTCTTCTTTTTTGACTTTAATTTCATTTTCGAGGCTAAGTCTATCTTTTTGAACACGTTGAGTTAAATCTCTAGCAGTTTTATCCATTTCGATGATTCTATCGATCATATCCTTCACAGAAAGCACCTCCTAAAGATGATAAATACTTAAAAAGTGTCGTCTAAGATGATTATATGCCTCAAAAGGTAAAGTTTCAATAAAACGATGCGATTTATTTGTCTAAATCTGCGTTATGGTCAATAATACAGCAGCAATAAAACTAAATATAAACACTTGATTTAAGATTCATACAAATTATGCATTTTTAAAATCCAGCTGTCAAGGGAAGCTTGTCAGAAATAAATAAAAACGTCTCATTTTATTTTCAGGCCTTACCGCTTTTTTTATTAAAATCCGTATGCTAGAATATTTTTCGGGAGGGTAAATCTATGAATTATAAGTTCATTTCCGACGCCCACGTCCATAGCGATAATTCGTATGATGCTCTTGATCCCACCATTAAACTTTGCGAATATGCTGAAAAAATCGGGCTTTACTCCGTAACAATAACAGACCATTGCAACTGCAACGAATACGTTCAAAGAGACTCTAGACGGGCGATACGTCAGGCGTTTTTCCAAGTCAAGAAGGCTCAAAGCGTTTTTAAAGATTCCATAAACGTACTCGCAGGCATAGAACTCGGCCAACCTACTCATAATCGCACCGCCGCCGAAGATGCTCTCGCGCAAACAGATTTCGATTTCGTTCTTGCAGGCATCCATAAGCTGAAAAATTCGGATAACTTCTCAAAAATTAACTTCACAAATGATAATGTAAATAATATCTTAATGCGCTACTTTGATGAGATTCTTGACCTGATTAACTGGGGAAATTTCGATTCATTAGCGCATCTTAATTATCCATTAAAGTTCGTCGCTCAAAAAACTCAGCTCTGCATCGACACAAATAGTATCTCTAAAAAAATAAATACCATCACCCTCGAGCTCGCTAAACGTAAAAAAGCCCTCGAAATCGATGATTATATGCTCACCGCTACCCCCGCTAGCCCCCTCTGCGCGACTAATATCTTGCGCGCCTTTAAGCGCTTTGGCGGCACGAACATCACTTTTGGCTCGAACGCCCACACCTACAAGAACATCGGCGATGGCATAAATTCCGGCCTTAAAGCTGCTCTGACCGCCGGCTTTACGCATTTCGCTCTATTTAAAAATCGCGCCCCGCATTTGATGCCCATCATGTGTTAGCTCTGTAGTTTTAATCGCAACCAAAAGCTCGGTGCAAAACCGCAGCGCCGCCGCGAGGCCACCGGAACTCAATCCTTGAGTTCCGGTGTGGGCAAAGC
>JAZQMR010000093.1:0-6556 GCA_045543505.1 Acutalibacteraceae bacterium
CTCTTTGTCGCTGTCTATGTGTTCGAGTAACTGGTTTTTAATATCATTTAACACCGCTACAACAGCCATATGCTGTGTACGTCCGACACATCCTGAAAAAAACTGCGGCTCGCCGTATAAAATTCCATCAGGACCGTAAAAAAGCCGGAATTCCAAATCTAGGAAGCGCCCCGATGAACTATACTGCAAAACGTCATCTTCAAATTTTCTAAAGAGATAATCCGCATCAGAAGGAGAAATTTTTCCATTTTGGTCTTGCCATACAGCAATCATCTCTTTATGAAAATCATCTTTCGGTAAGTTAATAAGTTCGTTGACTGCGGCCTCTAGGTCAATTGCGACCTTTAGAAGATTTTGTTTATACTCTTTATCCAAGTCCGCGATTGGATTAGGTTTGCTAAAGTATTGTTTTACGTCTTTCATAATGGAATTACGTATAAATATTTGCCGCATTTGTTTACGCATGTTGTTGGGATTGATCATAGAGTTCGTATTAAAAAAATTCTGAGGATGTTGGGGATTTCCAGGATGGTGCTGCCGCATTTGGTTCGTATTTGAAAAATTCTGAGAATGTTGGGGATTTCCAGGATGTTGCTGCCACATTTGGTTCATCTGATGGTGTTTCATCATTTGCTGCTGAGGTTGCATTTGGTTCATCATATTGTTGAGATTGCTCATAGAGTTTGTATTTGAAAAACTCTTAGGATGTTGGGAAATTTCAGGCTGGTGATGAGGCATTTGCTGTTTAAGTATTGCTTTTGGCTTCATTGTTTGCTGCTGCCGCATTTGGTTCATTATATTGTTGTTATTGATCATAGAGTTCGTATTTAAAAAATTCTGAGGATGTTGGGGAATTTCAGGCTGGTGATGAGGCATTTGCTGTTTAAGTATTGCTTTTGGTTTCATTGTTTGCTGCTGCCGCATTTGGTTCATCATTTGCGGTGAGTGTGACATATTTTGATTAGTCGATCCAAAAGAAGCTTGCATGGGAGGGCTCTGTCGATCATTGAGAGAATTAGTTTGTTGCATTAAGGGTGTTGTGGAAGATGGTTGATTGAACGTTTCTTCATCCATGGCTGTAGTGGTGTCGGACAATGGTGACATGGAAGGAATACGGTTAGGGGCAATGCCGGGGTCAATTCCAACGCTTTTAAGCTTGTCGTCGGTAATGCACTTGTACGCTTTTTCAAGTAAAGCAACAAGGCGATCAACAGTGTCCTGAATTTCTTTGTATGTTTTTTCGGGTACTTCTTTCGGAAGCCTACCTTTTTGCTTGTCTTGTGATTTCAATTCTTCTGCGTTTATAATATCTTTCTTAAATTGTTCCTTGAGTTCTGTCCAGTTGGATTTGTGGCCGTCGATTAACTGCATCATTTCTTCTTTAGTCAGTCTATTATAAGCATCCTCAAGTAAGCGTTCAACTTCATTTACCTGGCGCACCATATCTTGAGTAAGTTTCTTAGGAGTCAGCCGTGGAGAGATGGGCCAGTTATTCACATTACCAATAATCAACTGAGCAGTGGCCCAATATTCCGCACCACAAACCAACGGAGTGTTTGTAGACCGCTGCGTATTCCCGCGCAAACCGCTATTCGGTAAGCGAGAGTCCAAAATCAAGGCTGGAAGTAGTGACCAGCGACAATGTGCACGGAAATCTTTAGCGCGATCGCCACGTTGGCTATTTTTCGAGCCTTTTTTATTAGACATTCTCCTAAAGCACCAATTGTCGATACAACCGTCATCAGTACAACGACACTCTGTGTGTTTTTTCGTAGAATATGAATATAAGGGAGATCCGCAATGGCAACAGCTGGGGACGTCAGGATTTGATAAACGCTCCTCAACTTTAGGCCAGGACGCTGTGGGCAGGACTGCGCGAAAGGCCTGTCCACGGATATTCGCAAGGAGCTCTTTGCTGATGCTGAGCCATTTGGGGTAGCGGTTGGCAACTTCTCGGGAAAATTTCTCGGCCTTGGTTATTTGTCGCGGAGCTCGTGTAGTTAGGGTAGTTTCTTTTTGTTTTGATTCAACGACTTCTTCCATAGATATAGTTTTGGCGTCATCATCTTCTGTTTCGGTATCTGAATCGTCGTTTTGTATTTCCATTTGTTTGTGCTCCCCTGGTCCATTTGCATTAGTATTCACACTATACAGAGTAGTCCCCCCGACACCTAGGCCAAGCAGCATTGCAGCAGCCATGAGGCTGGACTTTATGCCGATTTTTCCGCCGCTCACTTCGAGCATTTCCTCGGGTGAAAGCGAAGTTTTAAGCGCTCCTTGAACACTTGCGGCTTCTGCCTGGGTGAAGTTAAAGTTGTGTTTCTTCGCTAAAGAGAGTAATTCTTTAGTTTTTGCCTCGTCGGAGTTTTTTCCACCGACGATTTTCTCGACCTCTTGGGCCAGTTGTTTGTTCTTCGAGATTTCCTCGAAAAACGCGATTGCTTGCAGTTTGGACACAATAAACCATCCCCTCTCGAATTAATATTTGTCAATATTGTAACGCGCGCGATAAAAAAAGATCAATAAGTAAACGCTTTTGGTTGTTTTAGTGTTCAAGTTGTTGAGAAAGGGCGAAATTTGTACACACCAAAAGAGGCGTTCCACCAAGTTAGAAAAAAAGTAAGATTTGAACTGATATCGATAATTGCGTGTTTTGTTTTTTGCTGTCGGTAGAAGGGGTTTTTATCGTAACATCTTCCACACTTTAAGTGTTCGATTACATTGCGAATATCATCATAAGATGTTTGTTTTTGCATAATTTGTTTGGCATTTATTATTCCAAGTGATACAATTAAATTTACAATAAAAATCCAGGAGAGATGTAAATGTTTAAAAAATTAACTGCATTGTCAATGGTTGTTGTGATGTCGCTGTGCCCGTTAGCAAAATCATCGTGTGCGGCAAATGACGACGAGTTAACTGCAAAAATTGCGGCCATCCTAACAGAAACGGGCAGTGAAAATCAACAAAACCTTGAACTTTCTGGTGATAAAGTCCAAGATGCAAAGAAAGTGCAAAAAATCTTAAAAGAGATTCAAGCTAAAGAAAAAGCTTTGCAAGATAAGAAAAAAGCCGAAAGAAACCAGAAGCTTATTAAATATTGGAATATCATAAGAGAAGCTTTGCAATTTTCAGCTACATTAATAGTTAACGGGTTCTTTTTATATGTTGTTGTCGATAAATTTCGTTAGAAAAAAGGGATAATGAAAATGTGCAAAAAAACTAATTTGTTTGTATTTGGCATGTGTGATGTCGATCTGTTCTGTGGCATGCGCAGAAGACAACAATGAACGTTCTATTCCAAAATCATCAATATCAGAGAAGGCGGAGACCTCTCGTCAATCAGTCGATGCATTAGCTGTAAAGGCGCAAGATGTACGCAGGTTGAAAGTTGCATTGAAAAAGTGTCAAGTTAATGAGAAAAAGACAGAAAGAAAACAAAAGCTCATTACATATTGGAACTTTATAAGAGAGGCGGTAGTTTTTCTGCAGCCGTAATAATTAATGTTTCATTTGGTCAGTTTGTTATTGAGTCAGCTGAGAGTCGTAGCAGGCTAAAACATAGAGAGGGTCATTTGGTGATTAAGAAATATATTTCATTAGCGTTAGCATATGCGGTGTTGCTGTGTCCAGTTGGGCGCTTGGCGCATGCTGCGGCTAACGAGGAAACTGTACGGATGATTGCGGAACTTTTTGCAGAGCAAGAAAAGAAAACTAATAAAAAACTTAACCTCGAGGAATCAAAAAGACAAAAGCTAGAAGATGAAAACAAAGCTTTACTCGAGGAATTACAAAAACTTAAAGCAAGTCAAAAAAATAAAGATCTCAAGCAAGAACTTGAAAAGATGAAAAAGAACAAAACGCAGGGTCCGTCTGTTTGGTCTGCCATCAAAACTTGGTTCCGAAATATTACGGGAGTAGTTCTCGGAGTAATAGGAGCTGGTGGCGCGATTCTTGGTATTGGTGCAGGTGCGGCAGGGATTTGGACTGTTGGATCAGCTGTATATGATTGTCACGCTGATAGATGGTGTGAATCCTTCACAGAAAAAATGAGCAAAGACAGATTTATGAATTCTTTCGGTTCAATTAAAAGTTTTGTTCTAGAGCTTATGAAACACATTCATATCCATACAGTTTTTGTAAAAGATACTGACAGATGATAGTATTACTAAAATTAGCGGCACGCCTTGAAGTAGGGCCTGCCGCTGTTTTGTTTCCCGGGATAAAGTTTGTTATTAAAGTTAAATTGTTGTTTTCCGCATTTAACTAAAAAGTGAATGTCTTAATTGATAAAATTCTTTGTATTTAGCTGATTCAGCTTCAGCCGCGAGGCCAAAGAAAATATTATTTTCTTTGAGGCCCAGAATTCAACTTCGTTGATTTCTGGGCTAGCCGAAGGCCCGCCCGGTAGGGTGGGCTTCGGTGCCTCGCGGCAGCTAGGATTTGATCAGGAAACTCCCCTAAAAACTCACATATAAATTTGAGGAAACTTCAGGCGCACTATACCGCGCGCCTGTTTTAGCTTTAATTGTATTATTTCCACACATCTGTGTTCTCTAGACCAATGTCCTTTGCTGTAAAGGTCGGAACTTTTCCGGCCTTTTTTTGTTTGCAGTAGTCCTTTAAGGCCTTTATCGCTATGTTTCCAATCAGTAAGATCACAACGATGTTGACGACAGCCATGAGGCCCATAATCGAGTCGGAGATGTTCCAAACGGTTCTCGCGTTGGCCCTTGCGCCCAGAAATATCGTCACGAGGCACGTCACACGGAAAACATTGAGCAATGTTTTGTTGTTCTTAAGGAACAGAATATTTGACTCGGCGTAGCAGTAATTGCCTATGATCGACGTAAAGGCAAAGGCGAAAATCGAAAATGCAATTAGGTTCAGACCAAACGAACCCGCTTGACTTCGAACTGCCTCTTGAACGACTGGAATATCTCCAAGTCTACCGCTTATATCGACTCCGGAAAGCAAAATGATAAACGCAGTCGAGGTGCAGATGAGCATTGTCTCGATGAACACGGACAAAACTTGCGCAAGGCCTTGGTTGACCGGATGCAAGACGTCCGCGGTAGCCGCGGCATTAGGTGCGCTGCCCATTCCGGCCTCGTTCGAAAAAAGACCTCGCTTTGTACCCATTATTAAGGCGCTTTTGTAGAATGTCGCACCGAATATGGCCTTAAAATTGAATGCCTCTGTGAATATCAACGAGAAAACTGCAGGAATTTTGTTGAAGTTCTTGACGGCGATAAACAAGCTCAGGCATATATACGCGAGCGACATAACCGGCACGACGTACGCCGAGATAAAGCCGATGCGATGGGTACCTCCCCATATGACCAAAGCTGTCACCGCGGCTAAGACCAGGCCAACAATGGTCGGGTAGATGCTGTTTTTGTAGTTGGGAATATATGGCGTAAATGCCGATGAGAGTTGAAACGACTGCAAAGCATTAAATCCATAGGCGTAGGCGGCAATTAGCAGACACGAGAATAGAACTCCGAGCCATCGCTTGTTAAAGGCTTTTTGCATATAGTAGGCCGGGCCACCACGAAATCCGCCTTGCCCATCCTTTACTTTATAGATTTGCGCCAAAGTGCTTTCTATAAACGCCGATGCTGACCCCAATATGGCCATAATCCACATCCAAAAGACCGAGCCCGGCCCTCCGATTACTATCGCCGATGCAATTCCTGCGATGTGTCCGACGCCAATCTTTGCGGCCGTCGAAATCATCAGCGACTTGAAAGAAGAGACCTTGCCTTTCTCGGCTTTCTCCGTCAGCGACTTGAATGCGTCCTTGAGCAGCCTGAACTGGACAAACTTCGTCCTAAAAGAAAAATAAATTCCTGCAATTATTAAGAGCGGAATCAACACATATGCAAATAATCTGTCATCGAAGCTTTCCAAAAAGTCAATCCACCACAACCTTAAACACTCCTTCTTTATACATTATTATTTCATTATATACTGTATTTTTGTGGAAGGCAAGGAACGGAATGCCCTTATCGAGTATCTAGGGGCCGCGAGGCGCCGAAGGCCCTGCGGGCCTTCGGCCAGCCCAGCACTCAACAACGTTGAGTGCTGGGCCACAAAGAAAATAATATTTTTTTGGCCTCGCGGCTGGACGCGCAAACAAAAAGAAAGCTCTAAATTACAGCACTCCCTAGACCGTGTCGCCAATAAAAAATATGATATGATAGAAATAAAAAAAGTACGTGAAGCAGAAAATGAACAAAGAATTGCACCGTCCCGATATAAGCGACAGCCCTTGGGAAACGATAAAACCGCACGCCATTGGAGAAAAGCGCACACGTAGATGAAACGCAAAAGAGATACAAGGCAATTTATTAATAGAGTATTTTGGATTTTGCGCACAGGAGTTCCATGGAGAGACCTTCCAGAAGAATATGGACATTGGAAAAATGTTCATCGCAAATTTTGCCGCTGGAGAGATAAAGGTATCTGGGAAAATACGCCAGCTGCACAGATAGATGATGCGGATTTTGAAGGCTTAATGATCAATGTGTTTTTTGTGCACTTTTGGAAATGG
>JAZQMR010000094.1:0-4106 GCA_045543505.1 Acutalibacteraceae bacterium
TTTTCTTTGGCCTCGCGGCCTGCGCAGAGCTCCAAAGTAAGATTAAAACCTAAATTTTTATATAAAATGGGGGAGTGTTTCTTAAATGATCAAACGTGATACAATAGGAAGAAACGGACGGTATAGATTAGACGAAAAACTTGCTGTGTTTTACGTTCACTTAAAATGATTGATTTGTCTGTAGCCGTTCATGTCAATAAATCTATCAATATGATTATTTAGTCAACATTCTCAGGAATTGGATAAAGACATGATTAATGATGTCTTAGGTGGTGAGCTAGGACAAACACTAGATGGTAAATGGGAAGTTCTTGATAGGAACGGGAATAATGTTTTTACTGATGGTCGTGTATTTCCGGATATTAATCAAGCAGCTAGAATAGCAGAAATGGTTGGTGAAAACACTGCTTTTCTTACACCCGAAGCAATAGCACAAAGGAGACCTAAGAGGGGTAATTTTGATATGGATGCTCTTATAAGCGCATTAAAAATCGGCAAAAACCTGACAAATTTGATTAAATTGTATATGGTGTGCTTGTAGCTGCGAAAACAAATATTTTAACAAGAGAAAGGATTGGTTTATATGGCAAAAAAAGAGAAGAAAAATTTAAACGCGCAAGTTTCTGACGATTTGTTGGAAAGTGCATCTGGAGGTTACGTTTTTAATGCGAGACGTCGTGCAGGAGATAGCTCAAAGAGTCATGAGGTAATTGATGATTCAACTGGTGGGGTTCTTGGTAGATACGCGACTTATGATGAGGCTGTGTACGCGGCAGCCCAAAAAGGGCAGTCAGGAAAATCTATAGGTTGGAACGACGTTACTCAGTTGAGACGAAGCTAATAAGGCCTAGAGAAACGATTTAGGTAAGTGAATTATTTTGCAGTTGCGGCATCTTTTTAGATGCGAGGAGGCCCCGCGCGGTATAGTGCGGGGCCGCTATTTTGGTGTTAGTCTTCGACTTTTTTTATTTTGAAGAGCTTACGCAGGAAAAAACAAGGACTTTATGGCTTTTAACGACAACAACTTTCATGAAAAAGACCCCCTAAACTTAAATTAGCAACGAATCAACGAGATGGCCAGGATTATCGATATGACAACGAGTAGTTTTATTATACAGTGGGCGGAAACGAGATATGATATGGTGAGACTAAGACGAAAATGAAAAGTGAGGCTCTATTGATGCTGGCGACAAATAATAAGCATAAAAAACTTGACAACGCTAGCGGGGTTGCGTACAATATGCCTGTGGCTGCAAAAAAATAATGTTTTAACAAGAGAAAGGATTGGTTTATATGACAAAGAAGTTGGACAAGGACATGATTAATGGAGTTTCAGGTGGGGAAGTATGTCAAAGGTTAGATGGTCAATGGGAAATTATTAATAACAATGGAGAGAATATTTTTTCTGATGGGCGTGCTTTTGCCACCCAGGCTGCGGCTAAAAAGATAGCGATCGCTCTTGGCGAAAATGCAACCGTTCTTACACCTGAGGAACGTGCTGGACTACAATTTTCAAGTTTTATGGACAAGACAGTGACGCCTTATAAACAGGCTCGCAGCTTAAAATAAGGTTAATCGTATTAAATCATAAACGGCCTTAAATATGCTTTAGTGATATACCCAAACAACTTAAAAACCAGAAACGATATTTGCATAGAACTCTGCCTTTTTAGAAGTTTTTGAGAACGCTTTGCGTGCTGCTGTTCAGGTCGTTTGACTATACTTTTTATTTGCAGCTGCGGCATCTTTTTAGATGCGAGGCGGCCCCGCGCGGTATAGTGCGGGGCCTCTGTTTTTGTGTTAGTCTTCGACTTTTTTTATTTTGAAGAGCTTACGCAGAAAAAAACCAAGGACTTTAGGGCTTTTAACGACAACAACTTTCATGAAAAAGACCCCCTAAATTTAAATTAGCAACGAATCAACGAGATGGCCAGGATTATCGATATGACAACGAGCAGCTTTATTATACAGTGGGTGGGAACGAGATATGATATGGTGAGACCTAATATAAAAATCAGAGCTAATTTTCCTTGTCGATAATAGCAATTCATAGTATTTCACCGTCAACTTTAATGTGGCTGGGTAGTTTTTGAACATCGTTATTTCATTATATACGCTCGCGCAAGCAAGGGTGAAAAAGCTTCAAATTTGGTGAGTTACTTGTTTGAAAGATCCTTTTTTGTCTAGTGCTCCATCGGGGCCGCGAGGCCAAAGAAAATATTTTTTTTTTCTTTGTGTCCCAGACCCCAACGCTGTTGTGTTCTGGGACGGCCGAAGGCCCTACGGGCCTCCCGCGCCTCGCGGCGCCCAAGTTTGATCAGACCTTTCCGCCAAGTCAAATTTCAAAATTCGCCAAGCCACCAGTCATAATCGGGACAGGTGCGGAATAGATTTGATTTAGAAAATATAAGGAGAGAGGTCAAATTTATGGAATATAACATAAAAAAAGAGCCCTTAAGCGCCTGCGAAACCGTATTTGATGGACTTGTCGAACAGCCAGTGGACCTAGATTTTAGCTTGCCGGATTATTGTCCAGACATCCAGAAGATCTTGAAATGTCAAATTTGCCCACAAATAAGCTCGAGGAACATTTCTGGCGATAAGCTTTACGTTGAGGGGAACGCGACAATTTCCCTGATGTACCTGGACGCCGAGAAAATGTCGATAAGATGCTGCGAGCACAACAGTCCATTCTCAACGTCGATAAACCTTAAAAGTTCCGTCCAGGATGCGATTGTTTCGACGAAGACCAAGACAGAGTACGTCAATTGCCGGGCTGTTACGCCGCGACGACTTGATATTCACGGGGCATTTTCCATTTGTGCTAAGGTGCGGTGTAAGAAGGAAAAAGATGTGGTTTGCGACATTGACGGCGACGGCATCGAGAAGAAAAAAATCTCCACGAAGTGCAATAATGTCATTGGTCTCGGCCAGCAATACTTTAACATCGCTGAGGTGATAGATAAAGGCTCGCGCCAGCCGAACATAGAGAACATCCTTAAGACTTCCGTGAGCGCCGAAGTGCATGACTACAAGACGCTGCAAAACAAGGTTATGCTGAACGCTAGCACGAACATAAAGGTCGTTTACATCAGCGACATCGAGTACAGCACCGTCGACGTGCTGGAGCATACCGTGCCGATTAGCCAGATTCTCGACATTGAGGGCGTGCAAGATAACTGTGCGTGCGACTTGAACCTTGAGGTGCTCAACCACGAAATTGCCATCAGGCCTAGCGAGAGCGATGAGACTAGTTTGCTGTCGTTTGAATGCAAGCTTGGTGCCTCTGTTGTTGCCTTTGAGGAAAAAGAAACAAGCATCTTGAGCGATGTTTACTCCGTGGACTTCGAGTCCGAACCGAAGTACGAGAAGGTGCTCCTTACGAACCTCGTCGACAAGCTGAACGAAACTTACAACCTCAAGAGCACAGTAGACCTCAACGACGGCGAGCTTTCGGACTTGATAGATGCGGGCGGCGAGCTGACTAGTGTAAAGTGCTTCGTGAAGGACGGCAAAATCATCTTCGAGGGCAAGATTAACGTATGCGTCTTGGCCAAGGACGCCGATGAGATTCCGACCTACTTTGAGCGCCTGGTGGAGTTTACATATGAGTACGCCCACGAAAATGTGGATGGCGCGGTCTTCTGCGAGGAAAATATTACCCTTCGGTCTTGCGAGTGTCGCCTCGTCGGGAAGAATTCCATCGAGGTGAGTGCCGAGTTGCAACTTAACGCGCTCGTCTACGCTGAGTGCTCGTATATGTCGATAACGGACATCTTTGTCGATGAGGAAAAGCCTCGCGAGAAGGACAAGAAAACTGCTTTAACGCTCTACTACGCCGACGACGGCGAGGAGCTTTGGGCCATTGCGCGGAAGTATTGCACCTGCGTCGACAAGATAAAACTCGAGAATGAGCTGGAGGACGACACTCTGCATGGCAGAAAAATGTTGTTTATCCCGATGTAAAGCCTAGAGCGCCGTGATTTGAGAGCTTTCTTTTAGCGTAGCCGCGCCGGCCGCGAGGCCAAAGAAAATAATTTTTATTTTCTTTGTGACCCTGAGCCCAACGTAGTTGCGCTCAGGGTCGGGCGAAGGCCCTACGGGGC
>JAZQMR010000095.1:0-8004 GCA_045543505.1 Acutalibacteraceae bacterium
AACAACATCGTGGACATCACTAACTACGTCATGCTCGAGCACGGCCAGCCCATGCACGCCTTCGATTTGCGGCACATCGCTGGTGGAGAAATCAACGTGCGAAGAGCCGCTCAAAATGAGAAAATTACGACGCTCGATGGAGTTGAGCGCACGTTGAATGAGGGCAATCTTGTTATCGCGGACGCGCAAAAACCGATAGCTCTCGCGGGCGTGATGGGCGGCGAGCTCAGCGGGGTTTCGGCTGACACAACGACCATCGTGCTGGAGTCGGCGCTGTTTGACGCGATCGCTGTGAGGAAGGCCGCCAAGGAACAAAACATCCGCACGGATTCCAGCGCTCGCTTCGAGAAGGGCCTCGACAAAAACAGCTGCCTGCCCGTATTGAATCGCGCTTGCGAGCTGATTGAGCAGCTGTGTATCGGCGAGGTCGTCTCTGATGTGATTGTCGAGGATAACTCACTCGAAGTCGTGACGAAAATTCCTTTTGAGCCTGACTTTATCAACAAATTTTTGAATATAAACCTCTCGCGTGAGCAGATGGTTCGCATTCTCGAGAAGATTGACTGCAAGGTTGTCGGCAATGAGGTTGTCGTACCAAGTTTTCGCTCAGACTTGAGGCTTAAAAACGACATCGCGGAGGAAATCGCGCGTTTTTACGGCTATAACAATATTTCCTCGACGCCGCTTCGTGGCAGCCACTACGGCAAATTCACGAAGGCCCAGAATTTCGAGAAAAAAATCGTCGACACGATGATTGCATTAGGGTTGAGTGAGATTACGACGTACTCGTTTATTAGCCCGAAGCAGTACGATAAGATTTTGCTGCCGGAAGGCCATCCGTTAAGAGACTCGGTCAAAATCGCGAACCCACTCGGCGAGGACACCAGCCTTATGCGCACAACCGCGATCGTCTCGATGCTGGAGGTTTTGGCGTCGAATTATAGTCACAAGAATGAAAATGTACAGCTTTTTGAGGTCGCCAGAGAGTATATTCCTCGCAAGAATGCCGACTTGCCACTCGAGAAAACCAAGCTAATTGCCGGCCTTTACGGTGAAGATATCGACTTTTTGCACGTTAAGGGAATCTTGGAAGAGCTGCTCAACAGCTTGTTTGTAAAAGATTTTGAATTTACCGCAACCTCGGATGTAGCTTATTTTCATCCAGGCCGTTGCGCAAGCGTTTCTTGCGGAGAGACTGCACTGGGGCACATCGCGGAGGTTCATCCATCGGTGCTGGAGAATTACGGCATAGGCAATCGGACATATATCTTCGAGCTCGATGTTGCTGCGCTTTTTGAGGCTGCAAACTTTGATGTAACTTATAAGCCAGTTGCGAAATTTCCAGCCGTAAATCGTGATTTAGCCTTGCTTTGCGACAAAAATATGCCTGTCGGCGAGCTTCAAAAAATCATAAAGAACTCCGCAGGCAAGCTTCTCGAGAACGTGCAAATTTTCGATATCTACAAAGGCGAGCAGGTTCCTTCAGATAAAAAAAGCGTTGCTCTGAGTGTTTCTTTGCGCTCAAATGAGTCCACCCTAACCGATGAGCAGGTTAACTCGACGATAAAGAAGATTATGAAAGCGCTGGAGAAAAGTAATGTGATTCTGAGAAGCTAATTTATGTAAGCCGCTTTATTTCCGTTGTTCTCCAGAATGAAACAATGTTGAATTCCGGGATAACCAAAAGTCCCATCGACGCTATAAAGTTTACTGATGGTGTTTCTCGGTAGCTATACTAAAAAACGGAACATTAGATAGCAAGAGTAAACTTTAGAAAAACAAAGAAAACAAGAGCTTTAATATTATAAATTAAAATAATGAAAAAATACGCTTGACAGTTGCCCTTGTAGAATGATAAAATTTAGAAAAAAGTAATTCAAACAAACTTAGGAGGATGAAAAATGTCTACATTTATGCCGAAGCAGCATGAAGTCACGCGTAAATGGTACGTGTTGGACGCTGCAGGAAAGCCTCTCGGACGTGTTGCGGTACAGGCTGCAACTTTACTTCGAGGCAAACACAAGCCGACCTTCGCACCGCACGTTGATTGCGGCGACCATGTTATTGTCATCAACTGCAAGGACGCCGTGCTGACGGGCAACAAGCTAACGCAAAAGCACTACTATCATCACACGGGCTATATTGGCCACCTGAAGGCGACTCGCTATGACAAACTCATGGCCGAGAAACCGGAGTTCGCGATGACTTTGGCGGTCAAGGGAATGATCCCTGACACGACCATCGGCCGCAAGGCGATGACTCGACTTCGCGTGTTTGCTGGCGCTGAGCACACCCATGCCGCTCAACAGCCTGAAGTTTTCAACATATAAGAAAGGGGCGCTGAAGAATGTACAATAAAGCTTCATATTTTTACGGCACTGGCCGTCGCAAGAGCTCTGTGGCGCGGGTTCGCGTGTATAAGGGTACCGGCAAAATCATCATTAACGACAGGCCGATTGACGACTATTTTGGCCTCGAGACACTTAAGTTAATTGTTCGCCAACCGCTTGTTTTGACTGAGACTGACGGCAAGTTCGATATCATTTGCCGCGTAGCTGGCGGCGGAGTTACTGGCCAAGCCGGTGCAATTCGTCACGGAATTTCTCGTGCGCTGTTGCAATACGATACCGAAAACTTGCGTCCATTGCTCAAAAAGGCTGGCTTCTTGACTCGTGACCCGAGAATGAAAGAGCGTAAAAAATACGGTCTTAAGGCAGCTCGTCGAGCACCGCAATTCTCAAAGAGATAATTCAAACAGAATATCAGAAGAGCAACAAAACCCTTGGAACTCAAATGTTTCAAGGGCTTTTCTTTTTATGCTATTTTTGCACAAACACTTTTTGACGATTAATTGTGTTTTTTCGCACCTTGACAGCATCGCGGCTTATTTGTATAATAAAAGTGCTATCGATGGCAAAATTAAGACATCATGTAAAATCCGAGAAGGATATAGGTATGATTAAAAAAATTGAAAATGGCGATGTAAAGCAAGTAGCAGGTGGGCAAATTAAACAGGTTCTGATTCTGCCACATAAGCGCACTAGGTGCAGTCGTCAACGCAGATTAGATGACTCCCCTAATAATTTCAGTTACATAGTTGTAGATGCAAATGGGAAACAGCTTACACCTGTATTAAACGCACAAGACGCGAAAGAAGCCGAAGTTTTATTGTTAGGTGATAAAGCAAATTCTAATCAGTATACAGCATTGACCGGTAAAATGGTTGACTTCTAAAACTAGCGCTTAAAGTTAAAAACGTTTTTAATGAAAGTTATCCCGACGTAGAGACTTTTCTGCGTCGGGGCTTTTTTATTGCACAAAAATGGCCTATTTAAACTGGCTATTGTAGAGGTTCGCGTAGAAGCCGCTCTTGCTTATCAGCTCGTCGTGGGTGCCCTGCTCGACGATGTCGCCGTCGCTCATAACGAGGATTAAATCGGCATTTTGGATGGTGCTCAGCCGGTGCGCAATGATAAAACTTGTGCGATTTTTCATCAAATTGGCCATGGCCGACTGGATTAAAACCTCCGTGCGCGTGTCGATGGAGCTGGTTGCCTCGTCAAAAATCAAAATTTTCGGCTCGGAGATAATCGCGCGAGCAATGGTCAGCAACTGCTTTTGGCCCACGGAAATGTTGCTCGCGTCCTCGTTGACAATCATGTCGTAGCCGCCGGGCAGCGTGTGGATGAAATGCTCGGCGTGGGCGGCCCTCGCGGCGGCGCGAACAGCCTCGTCGGTAGCGCTCAGGCTCCCGTAGCGAATGTTGTTGCGGATGGAGGCGTTGTAGAGCCAGGTGTCCTGCAGAACCATGCCGAAAATCGAGCGCAGCTCATCGCGCGAAAAGTCTTTGATATCGTGGCCAGAAAGCAAAATCCGACCGCTATTCACGTCGTAGAATCGCATCAAAAGCTTAATTATCGTACTTTTTCCAGCACCGGTCGGCCCAACTATCGCAACATTTTGGCCAGGTTTTATCTTCGCAGAAAAGTCTTTTATTACAATTTTATCCGCCTTGTAGCCAAACTTTACATGCTCAAAAGTCACCGCTCCGTCCACCGCAACTTCATTTGAGCTTTGGCACCTTTCGTCATTTTCAACAACATGGATGGCATTTTCGCTGTCTGTAGACTCCTCCTTCTCGTCAAGAAAATCGAAAACTCGCTCAGCCGAGGCGGCCGTCTGCTGTAAGATGTTTGAGATATTCGCGATGTGATTTAGCGGATGCGTAAACTGACGAACGTACTGAATAAACGCCTGTATGTCGCCGACGGAGATGGCCTGCTGAACGGCGAGGCGCCCGCCTAAGATGCAAATCGCAACGTAGCCTAAGTTTGAAACAAAGTTCATTACAGGCATAATGAGACCGGACAAAAATTGCGACTTCCACGCCGACTTGTAAAGCGATTCATTGTGCTCGTCGAAGGCCTCTATAGCGCGCGCCTCCTTGTTGAAGGCCTTGACTATCACGTGCCCAGAATACATCTCCTCGGTGTGGCCATTCAGCGCACCCAGACATTTTTGTTGCGCGAGGAAATGCTTTTGAGATTTCTTCACGATGAGCAATATTAGTGACAGAGAAACCGGGATGATTAGCAGCGTGACGAGGGTTAGCGGCCAGCTAATTGTCAGCATCATGACGACGATGCCGATGACCGTCGAGAGCGATGTGATTATCTGAGTAATGCTCTGATTGAGAGTTTGATTGAGAGTGTCAACGTCATTGGTGATTCTCGACAAAATATCGCCGATGCTTACTGAGTCAAAGTAAGAAAGCGGCAATTTGTTAATCTTGAATGAAATCTCCTTGCGCAGAGTATAAGCCGTTTTCATTGCGACGCTTGTCATCAAAAAGCCTTGCAAGTAAGAAAAAATCGCGCTTATGATGTACAAAATTACCAACGAAATTAAAATTTCCCCAATTGCAGCGAAGTCTATGCTAGCAGGTTCGCCAGAAATTTTCCTCATTACGCCGTCATAAATAATCGTGGTCGCATTGCCTAGGATTTTCGGGCCGATTATGTTAAATACGGTGGACAAAATAGCGAAAATTACAACGAGCAAGAAGCTTATTTTATATCGGCCAAGTCGCGCCAGGAGCTTTGAGAATGTGCCCTTGAAATTTTTAGCTTTCTCGGTGGCGAAGACCGGACCGTGATGACCTGGCTTGAGGCTGAATTCCTTCTTCACGCTAACTCCTCCTTTGGCAACTGCGACTGCGCGATTTCTCGGTAGACGCCGCAGCTTTCAAGAAGCTCCTTGTGCGTGCCGCGGCCAACAATTTTGCCATCGTCGAGCACGACGATCTGTTCGGCGGCCATTATGGTGCTAATCCGCTGCGCGACAACCAGCATCGTGCTCGCCTTGGTGTGCGCGGCGAGGGCCTTGCGCAGGGCCGCATCGGTCTTCAGGTCGAGTGCGGAGAAGCTGTCGTCGAAGATATAAATCGGCGCGTTTTTGAGGATAGTCCTCGCGATGGAAAGGCGTTGCCGCTGGCCGCCAGAGACGTTCTTGCCGCCTTGAGAAATTTCCCTCGAAAGGCCGCCAGCGCTAGTGTTAACGAACTCCGCAGCCTGCGAAATTTCGATTGCCGTCTGAAGCTCGGTCTCGCTTGTGTTCTCATTGCCTAGCCTTAAATTCGACGAAACATCGCCGGAGAAAAGCACGCCCTTTTGCGGCACGTAGCCGATAATCTCGCGCAAATCGCTCTGCGCCATGTCCTTAATGTTGACCCCGTCGATCAAAATCTCGCCCTCGGTGACGTCAAAAAAGCGCGGGATGAGGTTTACCAGCGTGGACTTGCCAGAGCCCGTCGGGCCAATAAAGGCGGTGGTTTGGCCGGGCAACGCCGTGAAACTTATATTCTCGAGGATATTTTCCTCGGCGTCGCTGTAGCGAAATGAAACATTCCTAAACTCGACCTTGCCGCGAACATTATCCCTGCTCACGCGAGTCGGCACTTTCGGGTCAAGGATGCTCGGCTCTGTGGTCAAGACTTCTTTGATGCGCTTGGCCGAAACTACCGCACGCGGAACCATGATGAACATGAACGAGATCATCAGGAACGACATCATGATTTGCGTGGCGTATTGCATGAACGCCATCATGTCGCCGACTTGCATTTGCGCGCGTTCGATTTGCCGGCTGCCCGTCCAGATGACCAGCGCCGACACCAGGTTCATGAGCAACATCATCGACGGCATCATGACTACCATTACGCGATTTATGAAGAGGTCGGTCTGCGTGAGGCTTCTGTTGGCCTCGTCGAAGCGCTTTTCCTCGAATTTTTGCGTCCCGAACGCTCGTATTACCATGATTCCGGTCAAGTTTTCTTTTGTCACCAAGTTAAATCTGTCGATGAGCCTTTGCACGAGCTTAAATCGCGGGAAGGCCACCACGAAGATGCTCAAGATCAGCGCGACTAAAATGGCGATGCCTGAGAAGATTATCCACGACATCGAGACGCTCTTGCTCAGCGCCATGATGATCCCGCCAATCGCGACAATCGGGGCGTAGCACAGGATTCGGACTCCGCTGATAATTAACATTTGCACCTGCGTGATGTCATTGGTCGTGCGCGTGATGAGCGACGAAATCGAGAATTTATTAAACTCGTTGTTCGAGAAGCTTTCCACCTTGCGAAAGATATCATGACGCAGCTTTCTCGCGGTTTTCGTCGAGATTTTCGAGGAAAGATAATTTACCAGAATGCTCGCGATTATACTAATCAGCGTGAACAGCAGCATTGTCGCGCCGGTCCGTACGATGTAATTATTTTGCACGCTCTCGAGGGTCATGCCCAGCTCCGAGTAGATTTGCCGCTTGACGTATATGGCTATTTGCTCTGTCAGGCTAGAGTCAACGGAGTTGGGCGCGCTTCGGAGTTCCTCGAGACTCTCAGGAGAAAGCGCTTGTAGGTGTGGAACTAGCTGGTAAACTTGCGAAAAATCAACGCTAGCAAGGTCTGTCGCGGCCTCGTTGGTAGCGGTAGTGTTTATTTTTAGGAAATTAACCAGCGAAAAGCACGCCGAATGCCAGATTGCATCGAGATTTTTGTTAGGGCTTTCGCTGAGTACATAGATATTTTTGGTAGCCAGCAGAGGATACTTTTTCAAGGTGGTTTCGTCGGCGCTTTCACTCGATGTTATCTTGTAGCTCTCGGCGAATGTTTGCTTGTCCGAGTCGCTCATAAAAAAACTCAAAAGAGTATAGGCGTCCTGGCTCAATGCCTCCGGCGAGGACTCAACCAGGCCGCTTTGCTGAATTCCAACATTGACGATGTTCGACATGTAGTTTGGTAGGCTCAAGTCGCACAGGCCTTGCACGAACAAAAACATAAAACAGCACGCCAGCCCCAGGCCATGCGGCTTCAAATAGGACAGCACTTTTCTCATGGTCTCGGTCCCTTCAAGTTAGTCAAAAATAGGTAGAGCGCCCTCGAGTTTGTCTCTCTCATATTGTAGCGCGCGCGGGCCGCGAGGCCAAAGAAAAAATATATTTTTTCTTTGTGTTCGATAGCTCAACAGTTGTTGAGCTATCGAATGGCCGAAGGCCCGTAGGGCCTTCGGTGCCTCGCGGCGGCCACTAGCGGTTTGATTAGTGTTCTCCAAAACGGCAGCGGCACCCCGTACTAATATGCGTAAAAGGTGCCGCCATTATGTCGCGTCAAAAATATTTTCCGGCAATGAAATCCATCACTTTATTGAAGTTATATTTCTTAGTCTTGTCCGTCATCAAAATCCAGTCGATGAATGTCCAAATCCCGAATCCGCCAAACGTAATCAGCTTTAAAATGCCGCGTGCGGTCTCGTGCAACATGAATCTGTCGATGCCGAAGTGGCCGAGGAAAATCGATATTACGAGGACGATAAGTGGGTCTTTTAGCTCGATGGCGTAAAGATTTGAAAATTTGGCTTCGTCGAGTTCGATGAGTCTTTCTTTTAAAAAGATGAGCTTCTCGCTTGGGAAATATTTTTGGTGCGCCAGCAAGTACTGTTCAACCGTTTG
>JAZQMR010000096.1:0-2275 GCA_045543505.1 Acutalibacteraceae bacterium
ACTTTTACCGTTTGTAAAAATCGCAGCCATATATGCAACGTTAGCAATGCCAATTTTTTTATTTTGATTCGGCATGACTTTTAACACAAAAAATCTCTCCTTTTTTGTTCATTAACACTTTTATTATAACAGGGTTTTCGTTTTGAGAGTAGGATTTGTGAAAAATTTTGTCTTTGTTACGTTAAAAAAGCCCCCTAGCCCAAGAATATCAGGCTAAGGGGAACGTTTATTTCTTAACTCTTGAATCCGCTTCTTGAAAGAACACCCTTGCTGTGTCAATAACAGCTTCGTTCGAATCGAATTTAAATGCATTTGCAACCTCTTCAATCCATTTTGGCAAGGCTTGTGGAAACTGCACAAAAGTCAGTCTGCTCGCAGCATTGTTTTCACGCAAAACAGGCTTCGGGGGGCTCTGGGC
Organism: Acutalibacteraceae bacterium; assembly: GCA_045543505.1. GTDB lineage: Bacteria > Bacillota > Clostridia > Oscillospirales > Acutalibacteraceae > CAG-557. The sequence goes on from JAZQMR010000096.1 coordinate 419, forward strand.
ATGGTGAAACTAGAAGTGCGCGAGTAAGCCCAAAAAGATCTGATGAAGTAACTTCTAAGAATTCATTCTGCGCTCCATACACAAATGCACGCCCCATCTGATAGAACAATCCTCGCCAGCCTTTCAAGTTGGCCAACACTTCCCCCACGTGCTATTACTACCGAATCCATGCTAGCCGTAACAATCCCATCATTATATACACCGGCGCGCCCATCGTCTGCGATAGCAGCAAATGCTCCCTCTTGATAAACCTTAGCCGTTATTCCGGGCGGTATCACAACGTACTTTTTGCGGCATTGCTAATTTCCAATATATGCAAGCGAGTACCCTGTAAAATTAAATTCTGAAAAAGTAGCATAAGTAGCTGTTTTTTTATCGTCTGTAAAAATCACAGCCATGTATGCAACATTAGCAATACCAAAAAATCAACAAAAAGATTTGCCGCAATAGGTTTGATGGCAGTAATCTGTGTCGGACAGCCTTTTTCTTGCGCACAGGAGTTACCTCCATCTGATAGCAACAAAACTCGAATAATTAACTCAAATGAATCTGCTGATTACGCTGAAATAATAAAAGTTTTGAAGGATGAGCTCGACGGCTGGGAGGGATACACAAGAAGCTTTCTCTCCATGTTAAGTGATAATGAAATACGATATCTGTATTTAAAGGCCTTGTCGCAAAATTAAGCTTGCAAATAGTTCGTATTTTTTGCCCTCTTACAAAACGCGCCACCTTATTTTAAGCATTATCAAGGATAACCCTAACCAAAATATTGAATAAAGTAGCCATTCTGTATTATGTAGTTCCGTGATACTTCCGCCAGCAGTCAGACATAAAATCATAACCAAGCTTATTACTGTCTGTAAGAGTTGTATGGACGAAGTAAATAAGATTTTGGCATTAGCATTAACAGTTCCGCACATCAACTTTAGCAAAGAGGAACGCTCTCCTAGCGTCGCGGCAAAAGCACTAGTTTTATCCTCTACTTTTTTATCCAGCAGATCTGAAGCTTGTTTCTCCTTGTTAGAAAGTATCGTAATGTGTTTTTTTCTAAGCCCAAAATCATTGGCGATTTTTTGTATAGTGACGTTGCAATCAACGGTTTTGATAAAAATTTTAATGTTATTTTTTATACACGCGTGCAAAATTCCTGATAAGGTTTTTGACGGCAAATATTCTAAAATAAACATCGCAACTAGCTCTCTGCCGACTGCAAAATAGGTTAACTCACAATTTGGTTTTTTGTATTTTTCTTCGTAATCATGGCTGGGAGGTGCTATTTTATATTCCTTTAACAAGTCGCGATTTCCCACCAAGACTCGCTGCCCATTAACCCAACCGAGGGCCCCTTTTCCGTCGACATATTTAACGTTTGAGGCCTTTGTGAGGACAGCTTTTTTCCCCAGAATTATCTTATCAAAAACGTGGCTAATTGGCGCTCCCAAGCGGCATACAAGAGTAGCTGCTAAAATAATTGCCTCGTCAACCCGCTGACCGCTAAAAGTTTTTATTCCTCGTAAAATAACATTGTTTGGCGGGTATAAATCAGAGTCATTCAATACGACACTTTTTGCGCGTGCAAGCTTTTTTATCCCGATCTCACCAACAATCATTGCTCTATTTTTTAGGACAAACTTGCTTAATGAAGAGACAATCAGACTCGACACAAAAGGCCAGGCAACCGGCAACGAAAGCAAGGCTGATATATTAAGCGCTACCAAACTAGATTCAGCACTTTTGGTAAATGCAAAGTTTAAAATTCCACAAGCAATTGAAAGCACTACGCTACATGGAATAAGATTAGATACTAATTTTTCAGAAAAAGCTTCATCATGAGAATTTTGAATAAAATTTGCC
>JAZQMR010000097.1:0-1657 GCA_045543505.1 Acutalibacteraceae bacterium
ACCTTCAGCTGGATTGGTATTGCGACCGTTGACGCATCTTCAAGGCAGGTTACCGTTATGCTGCCATCTGCAGTCTCGATTTTAGAAACACAGCTCCAAGCCTCCAATTGGCTCAAAGCTGTGTCTTTTAAAGCGTCTAAAACTACGTCAACAATCGGGTTATCCGTGGCTAAAATTCCGGCTACTTCAACGCTTTGTATATACTCACCGGTTTCTGATGTCTCCCAATTAGTGCTAATTTCTGCTTCGTATGTTACTGTTGAAATTCCGCTTTCGCTGACCATTATGTCAACAATGTTTTGGTCGTCTGGCTCAAGTAACGTGCCATTTACCTTGACGCCTTGAATTGCTGAATCTGCCTTTGCGCCTTGCTCAGCTGTCGCTCCGCCAAATTCGGAAACTTCGATATCTACAACGTTTTCATCATCGGGTGTAATTAAACTGCCATTTAACTTCACTCCCTGAATAGCCGAATCTGCCTTTGCACCCTGTGCTGCAGTAGCGCCGCTTACTTCCGAGACCTCAATGTCCACTACGTTTTCATCGTCAAGAATAAGCAAATTGCAGTTCAACTTGACACCTTGAACTGCTGATTCAGCTCTTATGCCTTGTTCTGTTGTTGCTGCACCTATTTCTTGAGGCGTGTGTCTGTGATTAACTTCTGCTGCACCAACATCCGCTGCGGTAAGTACTATGTCAGATTCCAGGCTTTTGTTGTTTATTTTTCGCTCTTTCGGTACGGCTTCCAAATCCTCGATTGTTACGTTGACATAGCGGTTTAAGTCAGGCGAAACGTGCACACCGTTGACTTGAATTTCTTGAATTGCATAGTCGGCTTTTTGGCCCTGTTCCTCTGTCGCAGCACCGATATTTTCAGGTGTAACCGGTTGCCAAGAGTTGTCATTTCGCAGGAAAACAGAATTATCAGCAGCTTGCACCGTGGGAACGTGCTTTCGCTTTTCCTTGCGAAAAGAAAAGCTCGCAAAAGAAACGAATTCGCGTTATAAGTCACTGACAAACAAAAGGCTACATTTCTCGCGTTTTCTACGTACTGCCAAACTAGGATTATCCCGCGTGAATACGCTAGTTGTTCACGCAAAGCCTTAGCGCGACATTGCCTGCGCGGGCTCCGCGCCGAGTAATTGGCACCGCTTCAATATTTTCAGGCGTAATGTTAACAATTCGGCTTTCATCTGGCAAAATTGCAGTTCCGTTCCCGCGAACTCCTTGTATTGCACTGTCAGCTTTTACCCCTTGTGCGCTTGAAGCTCCACCAACATCTGAATAAGAAAGAGTTATGTCGCTCGACAGCGCCTTGTTGTTTACGGTTCTACCAATCGGCACAACATTGAGGTCCTCTGGCGTCAAATTGACCGCGTTGGCTGAATCTACCGGCAACACTAAACCGTTGGCCTTTATGCCTTGAACCGCGCTGTCGGCTTTCTCTCCTTGCTTGGCCGTTGCATACTCTGAGCCATGCTTGCCGTCGAGCAAATCAGCGTCTAGCCCACATCCCTCGCCGTCCATGGACATAATTTTGCCCATGATATTTTCCTCCGAATAGGCCTCCATCACCTTATTGACTTCATCTAGGGCTTGAGTTAGCGCTGTAAACTCAGACGTGCTTTCAATTGCACTTTCAAAATCGGTGCAACGT
>JAZQMR010000098.1:0-2545 GCA_045543505.1 Acutalibacteraceae bacterium
GGGTATATCGAAAATGATAGCGTAACAGGGGGGTGTATATTTTTTTTTTTTTCCTACGTAAAACTAACTACGCGAAAATACATAGCAAAAAAAAAAAACACACACACGGGGGAGGAAGATAAAATCCCCGCGACTCTCATACGGGGATTTCTTCCAATTATCACTAAACCGTTATAAGGTTCGGGAGTAGTATATCATTGCTCGGTTCTTCTTCGTGTGTTGCTGGCTGTAGTATCGTTGCTTGGTGCTGTGAGTCTTTTGGAGTATCGTTGCCGTAGTAGTAGCGTCCGCAACCTGAACAGCGTAGAATGGGTGTATATGTAGTTCCGTTGCTGGGAAGTCTGCCGCATTCTGTCAGAGTCTCGCGCTCGAAATAACAGCGGAAGTTGGTACAGTGATAGCGCGTGCCATCGAAGTAGGCTAACCCGCTAGGCATGGGGTCGTATCGGAAATCATAGTCTTTCATCGTGATAACCCCTTTTCTATCCTGTAGACGATTTCGCCCGCAAGTTTCAGTTTTGTGAGCTTTCCACCTTGTGTAGCTTCCTCGAAGTAGTAGCGCATAGCCTCAGACTTTACGCCGAGTTCTTTGGCCACGTCCGCAACCTTTATCATACTTCCTGCTTCATGACTCTTCATGATTTCTGCGAATCTGTCCCGCAAACTCCATGACAGATTTTTTACAGACACATCAAACGAAATTTGAAAGTCAATGAGTCCTGCGTCATCAGTGATGAACTTGTATGTAAATTCGGGGACTTTCTTATACCACGATTTCGGATTGTATACAGTCATGATACTACCGCCGTTCCCGTCATCTTCGGCCATGATGACATAAGCGCAGACACACAATCTAACCCCCGCACTCGTCCCGATGATGTCTTCCTGCGTGAAGCGTTTACCCGCAAAGCTGGCCGGTCTCTTCCGCGTGTGGTGATTGACGACTATAGCACAGTCGAAAGTCCGAGCGAGTCGCAGTAAGAAGGTGTATATCGCTGTCATGTCTACTTGTTTGCTCTCGTCTGCGCTATGAAAGCTGATGAGCGTATCAATAAATACGATGTCGGGCTTCTCGTGCGCGAATATGGTGATGATAGTTTCTTGTCCTTCCGGCGTGTTCATCATACATGGAAGGTTGTTCATCATCATGTCGATTGCGTTATATGCGCGAATCTTTTTTGGGTCATACTTCCATGATGTTTGGGATAGGCGGTAGTCTAGTAAATCCGTACCGGTTTCTCCTGCTAGGATAACCGTCTTCATTTTCTTAGACTTCGCAACCAGTCCGCCGAGTATCTGCCCGCCTATGGACAACTGACAGGCTATATACTCAGTTAACCAAGTTTTACCCGCTCCGGCCATGCTTGCTACGATAGAAACATGACCGCGAGGGAACAAACCCGCAATTTTTTCAACTTCTGCGACTCTGTTCTCACGGTCAAGAGTTCGCCCGAATTGTGCAACGCGTTGTACCTTCTCGAATGATATTTTCACTATTATTCCTTCTTTCCGAGTCTCTCAATCTCTCGCTGTCGGATTTCTTCAATCTTGGCGATTAGTTGTTTATCAGCGTCTGTACGGCTGCTTTCTGGTTTGCTGATAGCTAACTCGTAGTCCTCTCTGAGTGTACCCAATGTGATAACCCCCTTTACACCGTTAATTTTTTCGTAGCTGTCGGCGTTGTTATACCATGATATAACCGCGCTAATTTTGCTTGTCCACGTTGTACAACAGCTACATTTTTTGCAGTGGACTTGAAAACGTTTGCTCGCATTCTTCCGCATGATAGCAGAGAAACCGCAAATAGGGCACTTTCTTAAACCGTCAATCGTTTCATACTTCATGTTATCCCCTCTTTTTGGGCGAGGGGATACCCCCCGCGCCTTAGTTAATCCATTGCTCGAACACTACATCTCGCGGCGTGCCGTGTTCATCTTCTAACCCGTACCGATAGCGTTTCAGTGATGCGTTGCTTTTATCGGCCCAGTTTACATTCTCTACGCCGTAAAAGCCTTTGCATATGACCGCGTTGTCGGCGTTGTCGCCTGCTTCGGTTAAGTAGCTAATTGCTCTGTTACTCAGTGCTAAATAGCTATAGTGCTTTGTTGCTATGTGATTAGTCCGCTTCATATGCTGGGCAAATCCGCGAACGTAATCAGATATTGCGGGCGGTGTGTCAATGTCCGAACGAACATTGATTGAGTAAATGACGCTGTTACTGCTGTTACGCATAGGCATAACGTCTTGTGATGTGTGCTTTATCGCGCTTTCCATTGTCGCGTTACCTCCTAACGAATGATGAAGCTATTATACAACTGACTTCCCGCTAAGGCATACAGTAAAAACCGCTAAGGCATACTACGAGATTATACGGATATTTGCGGCAATAGCGCCGGCGGATTCGCGGGGGCTGGTTGGGTTTTCCCCCCGCCGGGGGGCAGGGGGGGAATAGAATCGCGCGCAACCACAAATCTTTAGAATCGCGCGCAACCAAACTTTGTTAGGAACCCTTATAGCGATGCAAGGCCAGATTAAACGATTGGTC
>JAZQMR010000099.1:0-1624 GCA_045543505.1 Acutalibacteraceae bacterium
GTGTTGAGCCCCACCCCTCAGCGCTGTGGGGAGGTGGGCGGGCCGAAGCCCCTCCGGCCCTTCCGCGCCTCGCGGCGCGCAACGGCACTTACCTAAGGCACTCCTAAGCTGCTTAAACGCGTTGACAGCGCCATCCTCAAAGTGATATATTAGGCTTAATTATAGTTGATTCTGGCTACATTTACAACCGACCCTTCGCGAATTTGCGCCCCCATTTTTACGAGAAAGGCAGGTATTTTCGGGCTTTTCAGGTCTCGAAAGAACGCTCATGAGGAAATTTAACGTAGGAATTTTAGGCTCAACCGGCATGGTCGGGCAGCGCTTCGTGTCCCTGCTGGAGGGCCACCCGTGGTTCAACGTCGCGGTGCTTGCCGCAAGTAAGAATTCAGCCGGCAAAACCTACGAGGAAGCGCTAGACGGGCGCTGGGCCATGCCGACCGAGGTGCCGGCAAAGCTCAAGAAAAAGCGCGTCCTAGACGCTGTGAAGGACCTAAAAAAAATCGCGAAGGCGGTGGATTTTGTCTTTTGCGCGGTCGACATGGAGAAGGACGACCTCAAGGCTCTCGAGGAGGCCTACGCCAAGGCTGAGTGCCCGGTCATCTCCAACAACAGCGCGCATCGCGGCACGCCCGACGTCCCGATGATTATCCCGGAGGTCAACCCGGAGCACGCGGACATTATCTTTGCTCAGAGAAAGCGCCTAGGCACCAAAAGGGGTTTCATCGCGGTCAAGTCGAACTGCTCGCTTCAATGCTATGTTCCTGCGCTTCACCCCTTGCGCGAATTCGGCCTTGCGAGGGTTCTTGCGTGCACGTATCAAGCCATTTCCGGCGCCGGCAAGACCTTTGAGCGCTGGCCCGAGATGGTCGACAACCTCATCCCGTACATTGGTGGCGAGGAGGAGAAATCTGAGCGCGAACCGCTCAAGATTTGGGGCAAAATCGACGGCGACAAGATCGAAAACTCCAACACCCCGAGCATCTCGACGCAGTGTTTCCGTGTGCCTGTGAGTGATGGCCATACCGCGGCGGTGTTTGCTTCCTTTGCCAATCCGCCTTCACTAGAGCAAATCATTAAGTGCTGGAAAAGCTTTAAGGGTCTGCCCGAGGGTATGATTTTGCCAAGCGCTCCTAAGCGTTTCTTGCACTACTTCGACGACCCAGCGAGCCCTCAAATCCGCAGCGCTAGAGATCTCGAGAACGGCATGGCGATCTCCATCGGGCGTCTGCGCCAGGACAGCCACTACAACATCAAGTTTGTTTGCATGTCGCACAACACCATCCGCGGGGCCGCTGGCGGCGCCATTCTGATGGCTGAGCTGCTTTGCGCGCAGGGTTTTATAGTTTAGTCAATTTAGAAAAATTTGATCAAACACCGGGGCGCCGCGAGGCGCCGAAGGCCCGTAGGGCCTTTGGCCACCCAAGAGCGCAACTTTGTTGGGCTCTTGGACACAACGAAAATAATATTTTCGTTGGCCTCGCGGCCGCTGCGACTAAGCCAAAAATTTCGCAAAATCTCACTACCGCACGGAGGAATTCTTTATGAAAAAAGTTGTGTTTAAGGGCTCTGGAGTCGCGCTCATCACGCCGATGCACGCCGACGGCAGCGTAAATTTCGACACCCT
>JAZQMR010000100.1:0-1859 GCA_045543505.1 Acutalibacteraceae bacterium
TTTATTTTCTTTGGCCTCGCGGCCCGCGCTGGTTAAGCCGCAAAAACAAAGCATTTCCTGATTTTGCTCATATATTTTTTGCTTTTTCTCATAATAGTATGGACATTTTAGTTTTGGAGGGTATACTTTCGCATGACGACGAACAAATCGGTTCTTGCGTGGCTGCAAGAGATGAAGAACCTTGTGAACCCTAGCGGTGTTGTATTCATAGATGGCTCGGAGGAGCAACTTGAAAAATTGCGTGAGCAGGCTTGCAAAACTGGCGAAATTATAAAGATAAACCAGGAGAAGTTGCCGGGTTGCTATTTGCACAGATCTAACGCAAATGACGTGGCCAGGGTAGAGGACCGGACGTTCATTTGCACGCCGACGAAGGAAGAGGTAGGCCCGACGAACAATTGGCAGGCGCCGGAGGAGATGTATGCTCGCCTCTATGACATCGCGCGCGGTAGTTATTCTGGCAAAACTATGTATGTGATACCGTACTCGATGGGGCCGATTGGCTCGCCGTTTGCGAAGATTGGCGTGGAGCTGACAGACTCGATTTACGTCGTGCTAAATATGGCCATCATGACGCGCGTTGGTCAAAGGGTTTGGGACGTTCTTGGTGACAGCAACGAATGGGTTCGCGGTCTTCACGCGTCGAGCGACCTGGATGAAAAGCAGCGCTACATTTGCCACTTCCCACAGGATAACACGATTATCTCGGTCAATTCCGCGTATGGCGGCAACGTGCTTCTCGGCAAGAAGTGCTTTGCGCTGAGGATTGCATCCTACTTGGGCCGCAAAGAGGGTTGGCTGGCGGAGCACATGCTGATTTTGGGCGTTGAGAACCCGGATGGCGATATTAAGTACGTAGCTGCGGCGTTTCCATCTGGCTGCGGTAAGACGAATTTGGCGATGTTGATTCCGCCTGAAGTCTACAAGAAAAAAGGCTACAAGATTCATTGCGTTGGCGACGACATCGCGTGGCTGCGCATCGGTGAGGACGGCCGTTTGTGGGCGATTAACCCAGAGAATGGTTTCTTTGGCGTGGCGCCTGGCACGAATGAAAAATCTAATCCGAATGCGCTGCACTCGACGATGTCCGGCACGCTCTTTACCAATGTGGCGCTCAACTTGGACGACAACACGGTTTGGTGGGAGGGCCTTGACAAGAACCCCCCGGAAAATGCGATAAACTGGAAGGGCGAGCCTTGGAACGGGAAAACTTCGCCCGAGAAAGGGGCGCATCCGAATAGTCGCTTTACCTCGCCCGCGAAGAATTGTCCATGCATAAGCTCTGAGTTTAACTCGCCGCAAGGTGTGCCGATTTCCGCGATTATCTTCGGTGGCCGACGTGAGAAGACGATTCCGCTTGTCTATCAGGCTCGCGACTGGAACCACGGGGTATTCATTGGTTCAACGATGTCCTCCGAGACGACCGCTGCTGCGACCGGAAAAGTTGGCGTTGTACGTCACGACCCGATGGCCATGCTGCCTTTCTGCGGCTATAACATGGGTGAGTACTTTGCACATTGGGTCGAGATGGGCAAAAAGCTCGGCGACAAGGCGCCCAAAATTTTCAATGTTAACTGGTTTAAGACCGACGAGAATGGTGACTTTATGTGGCCTGGATTCTGCGAAAATATGCGAGTGCTCGAGTGGATTCTTGCTCGGTGCGACGATAAGCTTGAAGCAAAAAGCACTCCGATCGGTGAGGTTCCCTGCGCTGATGACCTTAACTTTGAGGATTTGAACTTAGATAGCAAAACCGTTGAAAGGCTGCTTGAGATAGATATTGGCCTTTGGAAGGAAGAAGTCGCTGAGATACGCGAGTTTTATAAAAAGTTCGGAGAAAATTTGCCGGTTGAGCTGAG
>JAZQMR010000101.1:0-7663 GCA_045543505.1 Acutalibacteraceae bacterium
AGCCCAGAGCGCAACTTCGTTGGGCCCTGGGCCACAACGAAAATAAAAATTTATTTTCGTTGGCCTCGCGGCCGCAGTGGCTGCAGAAAAACAAATTTCGCAAAATTTATACGGCACTCTATAAAAATTACTCCACGGATACGATGAAGTAGTCGAGTGGCTGCTGGCCGTTTATCAGCGTCACATCGACGTTCGAACCGACCTTAGCTTGAATTTGCGAGAAAGCGGAGTCAGCCTGTTCCTCGGTGATATCGTTGCCGTAAATGAGTGTGATGAAGGAGGTGTTCTTGTCCGTCAACGAGTGTACCAACTTGACCACCGACTTAACCGGGTCCTTAGCCTTATGTACGAGTTTTCCGCTTGCGAAGGCCAAAATGTCGTCCTTCTTGATCTTGAAGCCGCCGTACTCAGAGTCTCTCGCGGCGAAGGTGATTTGACCAGACTTCACGTGCGCGACCGCATCACTCATGAGCTTAAAGTTTTCCATCACGCCGAGCTCCGGGTTGAAGGCCAACATCGCGGCCAGCCCTTGAGGGATCGTGCGCGTGGGCAACACGATGATTTTCCTGTCCGTCGCGAGTGGAGCGGCCTGCTCTGCGGCGAGAACGATATTTTTGTTATTCGGCAGAACAAATACGTTCTTAGCCGGCGTCGCAAGGGCAGCCTCGAGGATATTCTCGACGCTCGGATTCATAGTTTGGCCGCCGCCGACAACATTTAGGCAGCCCAAGTCGTTAAACAAAGTCTTGAGGCCATCTCCGGCCGCGACCGCAACGAAACCAATTTCCTCGGTTGGCTCAACTGGCTCAAGTTTGACTTTCTTCGGCGTGGCGGCCTTTGCAGACTTATTTTGCTCGCGCATGTTCTCGACCTTGACCTTGAGGAGCTGGCCAAAACTAAGCGCCTCTTGAAGTGCCAAGCCGGGGTCCTCGGTATGGACGTGAACCTTGATAATTTCCTCATCATCCACTACGACAACGCAGTCGCCAATGGTCTCAAGGTAGGTGCGCAGCTTTTCGGGCGGAGTCAAGATGTCCTTGTCGCGCCCCACGATGAACTCCGTGCAGTAGGTAAAGTTAATTTCCTCGTCGAATTCGCTAATCACGGAGCTAAACTCGCTGTCGAAAATCTCGGTCTCGCCGGCCTTAGATGAAGCGTCGTTCTTGATGATCGTGCCGTCTCTAAAGACCGACATCATTCCCTCGAAAATTAAGCAAACGCCCTTGCCACCAGCGTCGACGACGCCGGCCTTCTTAAGTACCGGAAGCAAGTCAGGGGTCGTCGCGAGGGCCTCATTGGCGCCCTTGCAGATCTCCTCCCAGACGTAGACCGAATCATCACTTATGTTCGTGGCGGCCTTGCCATTCTCGTAGGCGACCCTCGCAACGGTAAGCATTGTGCCCTCGGCCGGCTTCATGACGGCCTTGTAGGCGGCGTCGACACCGATGGAGAGCGCATTGACAAGGTCACGGCCGGTCGCGTTCTCAAGGTCGCAAAGGCCCTTCGAAAAGCCCCTAAATAGAAGCGAGAGAATCGTGCCGGAGTTGCCTCTGGCGCCGCGCAGGAGCGCAGAAGCCGCAATGGAAGCGACCCTCCCGATAGGCAAGTCTTGCTCGGCTTTTTGCAGCTCCGCCAGCGCCGAGGCCATCGTCATGGACATATTCGTGCCGGTATCGCCGTCTGGCACCGGGAAAATATTCAGCTTATCCACCGCGTCCTTATTCTTCGCGATGTTGTTCGCGCCCGAGATGATGGCGTTTAAAAGACGATTTCCGTTAATCAAAATTATACTCTCCTTTATAAGTAAACACCGTTGCGTTACTTTTGACGAATTTTAAAGAGAAACCTTGTGCATTCGAAAGTTATTATAACATAAAAGCACTATTTTTTCAAATTTAGCGCGTGGCTCACCGAGCAGATAGGCTAATTTTGCCAGAAATATTTGTGATAATCGAGCTAAGAAGAAGTGTAATAATATTGACAAGAACGATGCCGGCGCCGGTAGGTAGGTTGAAGAGAAAAGAAATTAGCATCCCGCAAATGAAACAAAAAATCGAGAAGAATGCAGAGAGAATCACGAGATATTTAAAGCTGCGCACGAATTTTTTAGCGATTATGGCCGGAAAAATAATCAGACTGGAAATCAAAAGCGTGCCCATCATCCTCATGCCGATGACTACCGTAAGCGCAGTTAGAAAGGAGATCAAAAACTGGTAAAACGTGATGTTCACGCCGATGGCCTTAGCAAAATCTTCATCTGCGGTGACGATGAAAAGGCGATTATAAAAGACCGCAAAAATCGAAAGCACAACGACCGACAAAATAATGCTCATCGTGACGTCGGTCTGACTCATCGCGAGGATGCTGCCGAACATATAGCTATAGACGTCCATGTTGAAGCCCTTCGACAGCGCCGTGACGATGACGCCAAAGGCCAGCGCGCTCGTCGAGAAGATGCCAATCGCGACGTCGCCGTTAATTTTTTTACTTTGGCTGACGTACATGATGATGAACGAGGCGACAATCACGAATGGCGTCGCGACGAGCACGGGGGAGACCCCAACGGCCATTGCTAGCGAGAGCGAAGCAAAACCAACATCGGAAAGGCCGTGCCCGATGAGCGAATAGCGCTTCAGCACGAGGATGACGCCCAGCAGCGACGCGCACAACGATACCAGCACGCCCACGACTATCGCGCGCGACATGAACGGATACGCGAGCGCGTTGACAAAATCATTTATATTCATAGATTTCCACCACAAGCACAAAAATTATATTTCTCCCACTCGGCGACCGAGCCGCAAAACTTGAGCTCACCGCTCAGCACGACAACCTTTGAGGCGTACTTTTTAACGGCATCCAAGTCGTGAGAAATCATCACAATAGTCGTCTCATCTTCGGCGTTAACCTGGTTTAGCAGCTTGTAAAAATTCTCAGCAGTATCGTGATCAAGGCCGGTGCAAGGCTCATCGAGGACCAAAATCTTCGGACTTTTCACGATGGCTCTGGCAAAGAGAACACGTTGCTGTTGGCCACCTGAAAGCTCTCCAAAACGACGCTTTGCGAGGGAGGTTATCTTAGCTTTCTCCAAGGCGATTTCGGCTTGATGTTTATTTTCCTTCGAGTAGAACGGCAACTTAAAGCCACCTTGCAGACTCTGCGTGCCAGAGAGGACAATCTCCTCGACGGTGGCCGGAAAATCGAGGGCAATCCCGCTAGCTTGCGGCAAGTAGGAGATGTCGTTTTTCTTGCAATTGATTTTTATTTCGCCGCTCGAGATGGGGTTCAGGCCGAGAATCGTCTTAATAAGCGTGCTCTTACCCGAGCCGTTGTTCCCGAGGATGCACACATAGTCGCCAGCGCTCACGGTCAGGTCGATGTCCTTGAGCACAAAAACGGTCTTGTAGCCGATGCGGTACGTGACGTTCAGCCGGTTAATCGTGATAAGACTCATCAGTTCAGCCCCTGCCTTAGGTTTTCGAGGTTTTCGCGCATCAGCTCGACGAATGTGACGCCGCTTTCGAGTTGCTCTTTAGTTACGTTGTGGAGGGTGCTAAATTTCAAGGTTTTTACGCCGGTTTGCTCCGCGATGGAATTGGCAATCTTTGGCTCCGAGAACTCCTCATAGTAAACGGCAGGAATGTCATTTTTCTTAATGAAATCGAGAATTTTAGCGACTTTTTTCACGCTCGGCTCGGCCTCGGTAGAGCAGCTGTCGAAGGCCGAAATGTAGTCAAGACCGTAGTGCTTGATGAAATATAGATGAGCAAAGCGGCCCGCAAATACGATGCTCTTACGCTTGGAGGTGCTTATCATGTCGTTAAAGTCAGCGTCGAGTTCAAGCAGTTTCTGCTTGAGGTTTTCAGCGTTATTTTTATAATAGCTACTATTTTGAGGGTCCTTTTTGCAAAAAGCTGCGGCTATGTTATCGACCATTTTGGCTGCCAGCGTTAAGTCAAGCCAAATGTGTGGGTCGAGGTTGTGCTCATGCTCATGCTCAAGATGGTTATGCTCGCCATGATGATGACTGTGATGCCCGGACTCAATCAAGTCAATGCCGCTAGAAACGTCGGCAATTATCAGCTTGTCATTCTGCACGCTCGAGATAATTTGGTTTGCCCAGGGTTCCATTTCCTTACCGGTGTACAAGAATACATCGGAGCTGGAAATTTTTAGAACATCGGCAGGAGAAGGGTCGTAAGTGTGACTCTCGCTGCCGGGGGGCAACAAAAGAGAGATTTCAGCCTTGTCGCCAGCGATTTGTCTTGCAAAGTCGTACTGCGGGAAAAGCGATGCCGTGACTTTAATTTTATTAGTTGCAGATTTAGAACTGCGCGATGAGCAGCCGGTGAAGGTAATACTTACAATCAAAAGCGCACCAAGCGCTACAATTGAGTGAAGTTTTTTAAAAATTTGAGCCATAGTTTAATTGCCTTTCATGAGTCGTACTTCAAGGTTAATCCTACCAAATTGTAGCGCTGGTGTCAATTCAGGCACATCAGGAGCGCCCTATCGAAATGTTTATGGTTATAATAAAGGCATAAAATGTAAAGCATATAACGACGAAAAGAATCAAATAAAAGCCGGAAAAACAGCAGCCGGTAGTCAAAAATGCAAATACAAGTCGGCAGAAAAGTATATACGCCAGCCCCTAAAAAAGGGAGTAATCGCGGGTATGGAGAGAATGTAAAAAGGCAAGCGACAAAATTATATTTAGAGGAAAATGCCTGCCGTGCGGTCTGCAGAATTTTTAGAATCGGTAAAAATGTGCTTGTATTGGATTCACAAATGTGAGAAAACATTTAGCAAAAAAGAGATACCAAACGAACGAGTGCAAGTAATCGAAATGGATGAACTATACCGTTTCCTCGAGAGAGAAAAACCGGATTTACTTAATGACACTTGTGAGTAGAGATAAGCGTCAATTTGTAGGCTATGATATCGCATTTGACAAAAGTCGAGAGCGAATTCAGCGCTTAGTTGATCGGTCCGTAAAGGCGCAACAGTACTACTCTGACGCATATCCGGTGTACGCACAAGTGTGTTATGAAGGCACGCATACTTCGTTAAAAAAATAAAAGCCAGACTTACACCGTCGAGGTTGTGAATGTTGATTTGAGGCACTATATTCCGGCCCTACATCGCCGGTCCAGGTGCTTTTTCAGATCTATAGAGACAATGAAAGCTGTATTCAAAATTTTCGTTAACGCTTTTAACCTTTTGGTTGCTGCTAAAAGATCTCGTCTTCTTCAACAAAACGCCTTTTTACGCACACATTTCACATAGCCACGCAATTAGGGCACTCCCTAAATAAAATTACTTCTTTTAGTTGAACAAAAGGGAGCTTTGTACAATCTCTTGCCAGCCCCGTAGGTTTAGTTGTTTGTTTTGCCAGCTTATCCTTGATTTTTTCATCGTTACGCCGGTTTTCGTAATATTCAAAGCTAGTTTTTCTATTGCTTTAAGGCGCGGGCATGCTATAATATATGTAGTTAATTTGTGCCATTTGAGCTTTAGCAAAGGGGAGGTTGTGCGCAACATTCTTCAATGACTTTTTGCGCAAAAGTAAAATGAAAAATTTTTTTAGCTTCGCAAAAACAGGCTTTACGATATTTTTTTTATCAGCCGCTATAAGTGTTATCGCTTTCGCTGAGGGTCCGGATGTCACCAGCGCGGGAACGGTATCGCAACAAGCCGCCACTCCAGAGGTTGCAGCTTCCACTCAAGTCGCACCTAGTCAAGCAGGTAAGAAATCATTTAACCTTAGGTCAAGCGGCGACTCTAGCACTACCGCGAACGATGCTGCTACAAAAGTTAACACTTCTGCAACCAACTCTACAACTAGCTCGCAAAATAAAGTAAACTCCGTGCAAAACTCAACTCAGGCGAGGTCTGCAGTATCATCGTCATCTCAAGCGGCTAAAAGTCAGTCAAGTGCTAGCACAGTGCCAAGTACCACTGCGAAACAAAGCCAAAGCGAACCTGTGCAACAAAATTCGTCTGTGCCAGTCCCTACCACGCAACCTCAACCTCAACAAAAAAGCAACCCCAGTCCAGCTGCGCAAGCCTCATCGCAAAGCCAAGCTGAACACGCTATTGCGGAATCCGAGGGCGAAAAATCATCCGCAGAAGTTGCCTCCACTAAGACAACAGCAGAAAAAAAAGAAGAAAAACCTCAGGCCCCAGAAGACTTGCCAAAGGTGGACTCCTCAGAGATGGACTTCCCAGAGGTTGCCGCGCCAAGTACGACTCAAGAGCAAACTGGCTCCATAAATTACTGGGCTGGATTAATTGGTTGGGCGTGTCTACTAATCGGTGTCGCAATCATTATCTTTGTGATGCTCAAGGGGCGAAGCAACCCGGAAATGCCTGTGCAAAAGGTTCATGGCTCGAAGAAAAGAAGGCATAAAAAAAAGCACCTTCTCTCCGATGACTACTACTGGGATAAGTTTTAGGGCAAGAAGGCCATGAGTGTCTTGATCAAACACTAGGGCGCCGCGAGGCGCCGAAGGCCCGTAGGGCCTTCGGCCAGCCCATCGCTCAACAAAGTTGAGCGATGGGCCACAACGAAAATAAATTTTATTTTCGTTGGCCTCGCGGCCGGCGCAGCAAACAAAAAGAAAGATCTCAAACATGGGACTCATCAAATTTTAAATAAAATAAAGAGAAACGCATGAACCGAAATTCATGCGTTTTTTGATGCTAATTAGCGTTAATTACTTAACTTCTACTTCTGCGCCAGCCTCTGTCAATTTAGCCTTGATAGCCTCTGCGTCTTCCTTGGACGCGCCGGTCTTAACAGCCTTAGGAGCGCCGTCGACAACCTCTTTAGCTTCCTTCAGGCCAAGGCCGGTAACTTCCTTAACAACCTTGATAACAGCGACTTTGTTTGCGCCAGCGGACTTAAGGATGACGTCGAACTCAGTCTTCTCCTCAGCGGCAGCAGCGCCAGCAACAGGTGCAGCAGCGGCTACGGCAACAGGAGCTGCTGCAGATACGCCGAACTCCTCCTCGAGAGCCTTAACGAGCTCGCTTAGCTCTAAAACTGTTAACGCTTTAACGTCCTCAATCAACTTTGTAACTTTCTCTGACATGATAAATAACCTCCAAAAAATTTAAATTATTTCGAGCAATTGCTCATTTTCTTAAGTGAATTTGCTTAAATATGGCTTGCTAAACTTTGGTGCACTTAAGTTAATGCTAGGTAAAATTAAATTCTAAGAATTCGCATAAATAGCCTCTTTATTTAATTTTTACCAAATGTAAAAACACAAGTACATATACAATTTTAGCAACACCTTAAATAGCAGGTGTAAACTAGCCGCTACACCTATGCGCTTTGCTTCTCAGCAATGGCGTTAAGCGCAACAACCAGACCCTTGATCGTGCCGTTAAGCACAGTGACGAATCCAGAAATCGGCGCATTCAAGCCGCCCAAAGCCTTCGCAACAAGAACCTCTTTCGTCGGGAGTTTCGCAAGATTGTTAACCTCAGCCTCGCTGATAACCTTACCCTCGACAAAGCCGGCTTTCGCGTTGAAGAACTTATTGTCGTCGGCAAACTTGCAAAGGATTCTCGCAGCAGCAACGTGGTCCTCACGGCTTAAAGCAAGTGCAGTCGTGCCCTCTAAAACAGGCTCCAGCCCCTCGAGACCAGCTTCCTT